>DYRK01000554.1 GCA_020718785.1 Desulfatirhabdium butyrativorans
AAAAATATATAAATTCAGACAGTTAAAATTATTGAAAAAATCGCTCAATTTAGGACATACTTTAAAACCGATCAGATACAGATTCCCGGAAATCAAGTTTCACAAGGCGGTTGACAAAAACGACTTGCAAAGTCGTTTTACAGACGATTTCAAAATAGCAGTGAAATTCAATTTCCGAAAAAATCTGTACATCATGCGGTACAACGCCAAAACTTAAATAATCCGGGGCAGATATGGAAACAGACAGGGACAGGGAAAAATCAAAGCTGGCAAAAGTTTGCAGTGATATTGACGCGCTTGTGTCTGCCGCGGACATCATTGTGGCTCATTCGACAAACAAAAAGAATATACGGGAGCTTGCACTTGAAGAACTGGACCTCGGAGCGTGTGAGGATATTCTTGATCTGGGCTGTGCATTCGGACCTTTTACACGGGTTCTGAAAGGAAAAGTCCATCCCGATGCCTGTGTCACAGGCATAGACTGTCACCGGCATTATGAAGATGTGTTCAGGCGTTCCTGCACAGAAGCCGGTGTAAAAGGAAAATTTTACGCCTCCGGCATATCCGAAATAGCGGCTTTTGAAGAAAAGAGCTTTGATCTTATTCTGTCAAGTTATTCCCTCTATTTTTTTCCGGAATATCTTTGCCGGATTTCGGAACTGCTGAAAGACAGCGGCATATTTGTGGCTGTAACCCATTGTCTTCCCCACATGAAAGAACTGACCGATCCGGTGAAAAATATCCTCGTAAAGACCCATCGCTTTGCGGCAGCCGATCTGCCGCTGGAAACCCTGATCGCCAGATTCTCAAATGAAAACGGATATGAAATTCTCTCCCCCTGGATGGGAAACATAAAAACACTGGAATATAAAAATTCCCTGATATTCGGTCCCGCAGATGTCACAGCTTTCATTGAATATTTCCGGTATAAAAGCGATTTCTTCATACCCTCTGTCACATATTCCAAAGATAATCTCATGGAGAATATCGAATTTATGCTGAAAAAAGAAATGCTGTCAGACAGGAGTCTTGTTATTTCAAAAGATGACGTGATCTTTGTATGTTCCGAACCTTTGCACAGGAAAACAGAATGAAAAAGAAATCCAGACTGTTCTGTCCCTATTGCGGCATGCATATTTCAAAAAAAAAAGAAGGGGATACGCTGCGGGAATATTGCACGGAATGCCGGATTTTTTTCTATGACAATCCCCTGCCGGTGGTTTCCGTTATCATTGAAAGCGAACGCCGCATTCTTCTTGTCAGACGGAAAAAAAAGCCCTGCAGGGGACTATGGTGTCTGCCGTCGGGATTTGCGGAAACAGGCGAAACTGTTGCCGAAGCCGCATTGCGCGAGCTTGAAGAGGAAACAGGGGTAAAAGGCAGAATCATCGCTTTCACGGACGTTGACTCCTGCACCAATTATTTTTACGGAGACCTGATTTTTCTGACTTTCGAGGCAGAGCAGGTCGGCGGACAACTTATGCCCGGAGACGACGCGTCGGACGTGAGATTCTTTCCGGCAGCCGCAATGCCGAAGCTTGCGTTCCGGTCCAACACAAAAGCTGTAAACACTTACATAAAACTGAAACAAGAGTACTGGAACATTGCAGATTCTTTTACACTTGCAAGAGGGGACGGAAACGACAGTCACGGAAGAAAAAATCTTCTTTCAGACAAATTGGTCAGGGTGATAGAAGAAAATTCCGAACAGATCTGCAATTTATGGCTTGACGATGTGACCGTCGGCAAATCCACGCCCGGTTATCATCACTTTGACCGGAAGAGGCTGTTCAGAAGAGTCAACAGAGTGGTCTCGCATTTCGGAAAATGGCTCGGGGGAGGGCATGATGAAAAAGATATCCGGAATTTTTATATGGAACTCGGAAAAGAACGGAAAAAAGAAGGCTTTGCTCTCACAGATGTCATCAGCGCACTGAGTCTTACCAAAAAACACCTGTGGGAATTTGCCCTTTCCCAACGTATCTGGCATAAAACCATTGATATTTACATGGTTCTCGAACTTGACCGGAGAATCACACTGTTTTTTGACAGAGCAGTTTTTTATGTTGCCGTAGGCTATGAAACCCCTGTTCCGTAAAACGATTTTTTTTCTCGTTCCCAAGCCGCGGCTTCTTCCTCGTTCCCAAGCCGGGGCTTGGGAACGAGGAAAAAAAACCATCATACAACTGATTTCAAGACGCTGGCAGTTTGTATCGGCATTGCTTTGTATTTCGATGCTTGCAGGACTGTGCTTTTCTTTTTTTCTTCCGAGAAATTACCTTGCAGAAACTTCTGTGCGGATCATCCCGGAAGGCATTCCGGATTTTCTTGCAGAGAGCGATCCGTCCATTGTTTCCCAGAGTATCACACGGTATGACTTTCTTGAACAGGCGATCAGAGAAAGCGGACTGTTTTCATACCCGGAATATGAAGAAATGCAGCCTGATGAAAAAGTTGCTCTGATGCGTGAAAACCTTTCTGTTTCCATGGAACTGGATGAAAACATTACCGTAACCCTGTCGCTGAAAGGCAGACCTCCGGTGAAAATCGCAAAAGCCGTGATGTGTGTGGGAACCTATTTTATCGAGGAAAAAATCAGGCTCATAAGCGAAAAACTCGAGGGTGTCAGCAAGCTTATGGCAGAAAAGCTCAAAGTCAGTAACGATGAACTCAATATAATAGAAACAAGTCTTAACGACTATCGCATGAATAATGCAGGCTCTCTTCCCGAAGATATGAAATCCAACATGGCGATGCTGACGAAACTCAGGAAACAATGGGTTACTGGACAGAGAAATCTGAGCAATAAAAAAAACAGTCAGATTCAATTGGAGCGTCAGATTGCGGAACTCCGGGCGGTTATGGAAACATATACTCCGCGGGTGACTGAAGAAAAAACATTTCCGTACCGGTCAGAAGATGAGACAAAATTGGAACAAATGAAAATACAGTTTGAAAAGCTGACCGCCCGTTATACCCCGCGGCATCCGGATGTCATTCGGGCAAAACGGGAAATCGCGAAACTCGAGGCGATTATCGCAAATAAGGCTCAGGAAAAATCAGATTCCCCGGAGAATAAGACCGATCTGAGCCGCGAGATTTATCAGAAAAAAAATGAACAGATCAAAGCTCTGACTTCACAGTATGAGACATTGAAAAAAAGAACAGCGAAAGAGGAAAATGCCCTGTCCGATCTTCGATACCGCATAAGCATTTATGAGCGGCGGATTGAGGATACATCCAGAAAAGATCAGGATATCAAAGCCTTGCTCATGGCATATCAAAGCATTAAGGAAGGGATCAGCCCGATATCGGAAAAAAAAAAGGAGGCTGACCTCGAGGTCGAAAAGTGGCGTGAGTTAAGCAGACAGAAATTCCATATACCGAATTCGGCAAAGTTTTTCCGTAATCCCGTAGCTCCCGATCTAATGGAAATATTTATGCTTTCTCTGGGAACAGGGCTGGGCATGAGTCTCGCGCTGACCATGCTGCTGGAACTGTTCATGGGATATGATCCGCAGCCGGATCGCCGGAAAAGCAGAATAAGGCAGATTGCGAATATTCTGTTTCTGATAATAACCATTGCTTTAATCGCGGGATTCGGCTTTCTGGCTGTGAAAGGCGCGGGTTATGCGGACTACGCCGAGCCGCACATTTCGGATAAGCGAACAGATATGATGTGGTGCCTGGGACGAGAATCGAACTCGCACGATCACTGAGGATCAAGGGATTTTAAGTCCCTTGCGTCTACCTATTCCGCCACCCAGGCAGTCGGAAATCTCAATTCATTGCCTTATACAGATTCAGGACGGAAATGTCAAGACCCCTCGTCAATTTTCTTTCGAATTTATTCGTTCCGGTTTTTCAAGCTTGTCAGACCCTGTCTGATATGATAATGACAGGAGTTACGCAGCCGGATGATTTTTAACGCTGATGAACGCTTATAAACGCTGATGAATCAGAAAAAACTTTTT
>DYRK01000555.1 GCA_020718785.1 Desulfatirhabdium butyrativorans
GCAAAAACGATTTGCAAAACCGTTTTACTGTAAAACGGCTTTGCAAGCCGTTTTTTGTCCATTTCAGCAGAACGGTCTGAAAAATCGTCCTGCATGGTAAGAATAAACATAATGGAAAAACAATTTTTGCTTAACGCATTTGAAAAAGGCGAGGCCTGGCGTCTGTTCAAAATTATCGGAGAATTCGTCGAGGGCGTTGAAACGCTCCATGATCTGGGTCCTGCTGTGAGTATTTTCGGATCTGCAAGGGTGAAACCGGATGACCCTGTTTACAAAAAAGCCGAGAAAATCGCCGCTCTCTTTGCAAAAAACGGATTTGCCGTTATAACAGGCGGAGGCGGCGGTATTATGGAAGCTGCCAACAAGGGAGCCGCTGAAGCAGGCGGAGTCTCCGCGGGGCTCAACATTGTCCTTCCTTTTGAGCAGAAGCCGAATCCCTATTCCAATATACGGCTGGAATTCAAATATTTTTTTATCCGCAAAGTCATGTTCATCAAATATGCCATGGCATATATTATCATGCCCGGAGGATTCGGCACGCTGGATGAACTTTTTGAAGCGGTGACGCTTGTTCAGACCCGCCGGATCAAACCCTTTCCTGTGATTCTGGTCGGTTCAGAATACTGGTCCGGTCTCATCGAATGGATCAAAAGCCGGCTGATGAAAGAAGGACGGATATCGCAGGAAGATTTTGATATTCTTTATGTTCTTGACGAACCCGAAGATATTGTGAAAACCGTGAAAAAAACCGTAATTCTCTGATATTCTTGCCACCGTCATAATCTGCGCTTTCTGTAAAACGCCCAAGCTGAAACAGACGCAAACCGTTTGCTGACAAAACGGCTTGCAAAGTCGTTTTACAAAAGCGCTGGTTATGCCGGCGGGCAGTATATTTCAAATCAGACTTCCTGAGTTTCGGAAGCCTTTAATGCAGACGCCATTGAAAACCTATTTGGATAACAGAAAAAAATTTGCATCGGCAATATTCTCAGGGCTGCTGATGACTGCGGCTTTTCCCAAAACCGGCATAGACTGGCTGGCATGGATCGCAATTGTTCCTCTGCTCTTATCTCTGAGAAATGTCTCATGGAAAGAACGGTTCAGGCTCGGTTTCATTGCAGGACTTGCCCACTATATGACTTTGGTTTACTGGGTAGCCTATACGATGAAAGTCTTCGGCGAACTTCCGCTGTATCTGTGCATCCCGGTGCTGTTTCTTTTTGCCGCGTATCTTGCCCTTTACATTGCCGGATTTTCGCTGTTGACCGGATTATGGACAAATCCCCTTGTCTCTGCGGCGATGATTCCCGTCTCATGGACAGCAACGGAATATCTCCGCTCATTTCTCTTTACGGGCATTCCCTGGGAACTGCTGGGATATTCCCAGTTCAACCGTCTGTATCTGATACAGATAGCAGATATTACCGGTGTTTACGGTGTATCTTTCCTGATTGCCCTGACCAACGCTGTCATTTTTCCGATTTTTTTTTATCTTACAGCAAATTATAAATCCGCTCCGGAGAATCCCATAAGGCATTGGCTCATGGGGTCTTTGCTGATTCTGATTTTAACGGCAGTGTGCTTTTACGGAAAATGGCGGATTGAGCGGACAGACGGGCAGATTGCCGATTCCCGGTCCCTGACTGTGACTATTGTGCAGGGCAATATTGATCAGAATAAAAAATGGGACCCCGCGTTTCAGACAGATACGGTTCAGAAATATATCCGCATGTCGCTTTCTGCCGAAACCCGGAAACCCGACCTTGCGGTCTGGCCCGAGACTGCCGCACCTTTCTATTTTCTGCACAATACAAAGCTGACCGACATGATATTTGACGGAACTTACGGTATCGGCGCAAATTTTCTGATCGGCTCTCCGTCTTTTGTGCGCGGAGAAGGCGATCAGGTCGAATATTACAACAGCGCATATCTGATTGACCGGAACGGAGAAGTGACCGGAAAATACGACAAGGTGCATCTGGTTCCTTTCGGAGAATATGTTCCTTTGAAGAAATGGCTTCCGTTCATCGGCAAGATAGTGGAAAATATCGGAGATTTCAGTACGGGCGAACCGGGAAATACGATTCGGACCGACACTTGCAGTCTGGGAATACTGATATGCTATGAGATTATTTTTCCGAATCTTTCTGTGGCTATGGCAGTCAACGACGCGGGTCTGCTCGTCAATATCACCAATGACGCATGGTACGGAACCACCTCCGCGCCGTATCAGCATTTTTCCATGAGCATATTCAGAGCCGTTGAAAACAGACGTTCCCTGATACGTTCTGCAAATACAGGCATCAGCGGATTCATAGACCCCTCAGGCAGAGTCATCGGAAAAACTGCTCTTTTTAAAGACGCGGTCATTACCCGGTCTGTTCCGATTATGCAGGAAAAGACCGTTTATACGCGTTACGGAGATGTGTTTGCAGATATCTGTCTTGTCATAACGGCTGTTTTTGCACTCATACGGCTGGCGGTTTACAGGAGGAAGTGAGAATTGAAAAGTGAGAATTGAACCCTGTTTTTATAAAATGGTATTTCTCACTTCTCACTTCTAAATTCTCATTTCTCACTTTTTCCGATCTGCGGATAATGGTTAAGTGAATAAATCTGCGTGGGTTCCGGTTCGTTCAACAATAAGCTTGTCATCTTTGACGAGATAAATGAGCAGCCAATCCGGTTCGATATGACATTCAAACCGATTTTTCCACTCCCCTGTCAACCTGTGGTTTCGATATTTGGGAGGCAGGGAATGTTGATTCAGCAATAATTCAATGACAGCTTTGAATTTTTCAGGAGACTTCCCCCGTTTTAACATCTGCTGTAAATCTTTTTTAAACCGGTTTGTCGAAACAAATGTCAGCATTATATCCCCATTTCACGATAAAAATCATTACCGTCTTTGTATGCTGTCAGTTCCTCGCCGGCATCGGTTTTTCTCATCGTATCAGAAGTTGTCTGATTCGGAAAAAGGGATTCAAAAGGAAGCTGTTGCCGGATAACCACTTCGCGGAGAAACAAAACAATGGCTTCCGATTCGCTGATACCTATCTTTCTGAACACTTTTGCCGCCCCGCTTATCAGTTCGGAGTCAACTTCCGCGGAAATGATTGCTGCTTTCATTGAACTTTCTCCTCCGGATTAAAAGGAAGTGAGAAATACCATTTTAACGTGAGTTCGACATTTCCCCCTTTTGTAAAGGGGGATTAAGGGGGCCATTTTATTAAAATCGGGCAGCAGGTTACGCAGAAATCCCCCCTGCCCCCCTTTAAAAAAGGGGGGTTAAAACAGGCTGATTTGATTCGTTATTTTCTTATGTCGAACTCACGTCATTTTGTAAAAATGGTATTTCTCACTTCCCGCTTGTCATTTCTCACTTATTCCCGAAAGTTCTCTCGAACAATCCGGCAATGGCTTTTCTCCCGTTTTCCTCGGGAAATCGTGTTCCTGTTCCCGCGAAACGGGCATGTCCTATAACAGGCTCATTCCCTTTTTTGCATTCGGCCCACTCTGTCTGATTCCATATAAACCATGAATCACGTTTCTGATCAAACACATACAAGGGCTTGTTGCATAGTTTGGCAAACTCGGAACCCCATCCTGTGCCGCCCTTTACGGTCTTGTCTTCCAATATCTCTCCTATAACGTAAATCTCGCGCCCGCTGTTGATCTGATACCATATACTTTGCAGGATTTTACGGAATACGGGAGTCGCAGGGTAGCGGCGATTCATCAGTTTGGCAATGTATTCCAGACTCACATCCCCGTTTTTCAGTTCATCCTGAGTCAGAACCCGAAGTCCTCGCCGGCGGACAATGGCATGTCCTTCAAACGTGAAGTTTACTTCCTCTATTCCGAACCGTTCCGCATTAGCTCCGAATTCTGCCTCGGCTCCTTTGATACCGCCGCTGAACAGTATGCACTCTTCTTTTTTCATATTTTTTCCTCTCTTTTTTTGTCAGGG
>DYRK01000556.1 GCA_020718785.1 Desulfatirhabdium butyrativorans
GAATTGACATTTTAACTTATACAGTCAAATGATAACCCATTTCACATCAAACGTTAAATGTAAAAAGTAATTTATCAGCACGATGAGGACGGTTTCCTCGTCAGTAAAACACAGGGGACGCAGGTCACGACCTACGATTACTCGCTCCGTGGCGAACTTCTGAGCGTGACGCTGCCCGACGGCAGAGTCATTGCGTATGTGCATGATCCGCTCGGCAGAAGACTCGCCAAAAAGGTCAACGGCTCGGTTGTCGAGAAGTATCTGTGGGAAGGACTGACAAGGCTGCTGGCGGTGTATGACGGCAGCGACAGTCTGCTCATGCGCTTTGAGTATGCGGATGCAAGAATGCCGTTTGCCATGACGATGGGCGGGGTTTTTTATCTCGCATACGATCAGGTGGGCTCTCTGAGGGTTGTTGCTGACGGTTCGGGGAATCCGGTGAAGCGGATTGATTATGACTCCTTCGGGAACATCATCACCGAAACGGACCCGACCATGAAGATTCCCTTCGGCTTTGCAGGCGGACTGCATGACCGTGATACCGGGCTGGTGAGATTCGGATACCGGGATTATGACCCGGATACCGGAAGATGGACTGCAAAGGATCCGATAGGATTCGGAGGAGGCGATGCGGATCTGTATGGATATTGTCTGGACGATCCTGTCAATTGGACGGATCCGACAGGAGAAATTGCTGTTGCAGATGATATGGTTTTTTGGACGGGAATAGCTGTTATCGTCGGGTACAGTATATGGGTGAATCAGGACAGGCCTTTTCTTGAATCAAGAAAGAAAGGTAAGGAACTCATACCGGTCAATCCTGACGGAACATTTGACGAAGGCAGCTCCGATCCTTGCGGTGATCCGCCGCCTGAGAAGGACTGCAACACAGCGACGAAATTGTTGGAGCAATACGAAAGGTTGGCTAAGAAATATAACCTCAATCTCGGACATAAAAGGTTCAATGCTCTTAATGCCCTGCGTGACAGCGGCAGAATAAAAGTGAGCGACCTTCCTAAAACTCTGAGGGACAAGTTTCCGAAAAGGTTTCAGAATGATGATCTGAACAGCATATATCGGAAATGCGGCAAGAAACAATAATGGCTGATTATAATTTTAAGGATATGCGGCTTGAGAAATTGGTAAGCCTCTTTAATAACAATACGTTTGTCAGAGAAAACGAGGCTTGCTTAGGAGACGTAGTCTGTGGAATAGTCGGATTCGGCAGGACCGGAATCAGATACCTCTCGGATGCTCTTGATTCCGATTCCGATATACACCGACGATGGGCACTTTTCGGAATAAGCCACAGTACTGATATAAACAGGAAAAAGCTTATAAAACTGATGCTGGCAAGCCTGGATGACAAATGCCCGTCTGTCATAAGCGAAGCAATAGACGGTCTCATCAGGTTAGGAGAAAGAGCCGGGTGGCCGACAATCATGCGCTTATCGGCTCACCCTTCCGAATATGTGAGAGGAGCAGTGTTGCGGTACGCTAATCATGCTTTAGGCAGAGAGGAAGCCTTTGTTTATCTGATTGAGGGATTGAAGGATCCTCATTTCATAGTCATTGAAAATGCTATTGATGAGTTGGATGACCTGGGAAAAACGGAAGCTGTTCCGTACATTGAGAAATATCTCGGACATTCGCATCCTGACGTAAGATTAGCAGCGAAAACCGCTCTGGACAATCTGAGGGAAGAGTAAGCGAGAGACGGAGGCGGTCGTTTTTTTGACCGCCTTTTTTTTCTCCGATTGGCGGCAATACTCTTCCTGCGACACAAAGGTGGAATCGGTCCGCAGAGGCGGCGAGCAGATCGGATACGGGTATGACGGAAGTCTTGTAACATCCGAGACCCTGACCGGAATACTGAGTCAGACGCTCTCTTATGCTTACGACAACGATTTTGCTGTCCAGGCTTTCACGTATGCCGATGGTATCTGCGCTTACGGCTACGACAACGACGGACTGCTCACTGCAGCCGGGGATTTCACCGTCGCTCGCGATGCCGGGAACGGCTTGCCTAAATCCGTAAGCGATACCGCCCTGAACCTGAGCCGGAGCTTCAACGGCTACGGAGAGGCAGACTCGGAGATTTTCTCGGTGAACGGCACGGGCCTTTTCTCATGGTCGGTTCTCCGGGATAAGAACGGCAGAATCACGCAGAAAACGGAGAGTTGTGCCGGCGGAACAGCGGCTGTTTACGAGTATGACTATGATGCGGCCGGGCGGCTGCTGTCCGTCACGGAAGAGGGGGAGGGTGCCGTTGAAAGTTATCGGTATGATACCGCTCCTTACGGAACCCGGACTTATGAGAAAAGATACGGCACCGGCAGAATATTGCGGTATGATGAGGAGGACAGACTGTACGAAGCAGGCGGTACGGCTTACCGGCACGATGAGGACGGTTTCCTCGTCAGTAAAACACAGGGGACGCAGGTCACGACCTACGATTACTCGCTCCGTGGCGAACTTCTGAGCGTGACGCTGCCCGACGGCAGAGTCATTGCGTATGTGCATGATCCGCTCGGCAGAAGACTCGCCAAAAAGGTCAACGGCTCGGTTGTCGAGAAGTATCTGTGGGAAGGACTGACAAGGCTGCTGGCGGTGTATGACGGCAGCGATAATCTGCTCATGCGCTTCGAGTATGCCGATGTCCGTATGCCTGTTGCTATGACAGCCGGCGGTGTGAAGTATTACTTGGCGTATGATCAGGTCGGTACGTTAAAAGCCGTTGCGGACGCATCGGGAAATGTGGTAAAAAAGATCGAATATGACACCTTCGGGAACATTCTCGGCGACAGCAATCCGGCGTTTGAAGTGCCGTTCGGGTTTGCCGGCGGTCTGTACGACAGGGATACGAAGCTTGTCCGCTTCGGTTACAGGGATTACGATCCGGAAACAGGAAGGTGGACGGCGAAAGATCCGATAGGTTTTGCCGGAGGCGATACGGATTTGTACGGGTACTGTGTGAATGATCCGGTGAATCTGAATGACCCGGACGGATTGATGGTACCGGCAATAGCAGTACCGGCAATAGCAGTACCGGCGATAGCAGTACCGGCGATAGCAGCTCTTCTCAAAGCAGCCGAGGCAGCGTTCGGTGTTTCTGCGACCGTTATTATAGCGGAATGGCTGAGTGATATTTTGTTTAATGAAACTGAGGATGATCCCTGTGAAGATGATGAGGATGAAGTTAAAGAACCTACTCCGGACACTCATCCCGAAGATTTTGAAAATGTCAAAGGAAGTTCTGCAAAAAGAAATAAGAAAACAGGAGAACTTTGGGAAAAAGACCATCTTCATAAAGATCATTATGAAGTTTATAAAAATAAAAAGCAATGGGAAAAGGGAAAAAGAGACAGAGATATATGGAGTGACGGACGTTTCAAAAGAAAGTTTTGATATTCAAACTTGAAGCGGGAGAGTAAATATGAATTTAGAAGAAGAATCTCATAAGGCTACCCGGATGCTGAAAAATAAAGTTATTGATGTATTATGGCGTCATCAACCTTGTGAAGTTGTTATACAATTCACTGACGGCACAAGGCTTTTTATTGATCAGACATCGGACGGTTTGGAATTGTCGATAACAGAGGGTATGAAGCCGAATTCAGAATCCGAAAAGTAGTCAGGTTTACAACAGTGATTTTGCCGCTGCAAGTTTCACTTACGCCGGCGGTACGGCGAATTATACTTACAACAACGACGGTCTGCTCACCGGCGCCGGGAATTTCGGCATCACCCGGAATGCCCGGAACGGTCTTCCCGAAAGGGTCTCCGACGGTGATCTGATCCTGACCCGCTCCTTCAGCGCATACGGAGAAAATGACGGCGAGACCTTTGCCGTCGGCGGGCAGGAGCCGTTCTCATGGCATATTGATGAGCGTTGCAATGACGGGGCAGTAAGCCGGAAGACGGAGGGATCCTCGGTTTATGTTTACACTTATGACGCCATGGGAC
>DYRK01000557.1 GCA_020718785.1 Desulfatirhabdium butyrativorans
AAATCGGCGTTGATCTTCGGAACCGTGCGAAAGCTGCGGCTGTCAGCCCTTGAAAATCATGAACATACGGATGAGTCCAGAAAGGAGTTGGGATGTTACATCAGATAAAAATTGACTATCCGGAAACATTGCCGGATGTTTTGCAAAAGACGCAGGCTGAATTCGAAGCAGAAGCGAAAATGGCAATGGCGGTAAAGCTGTTTGAAATGAAGCGGTTATCATCAGGTATGGCAGCCCGTCTGGCAGGTACGGATCGGGTAACTTTTCTGCTCGGTCTGCATCATTTCGGGGTGCCGATGATAGATTTGGAAGAGGAAGAACTGTTATCAGATATTGAAAATGCCTGAAATCAAAAAAATAGTCATTGATACGAGTCCGCTTATTTCATTGGTTGCAGCATGGGGAAATCTGAATTTTCTCTCTTCGCTTTATGAGGAAATTTTTGTTCCTTTTGAAGTGTGTCAGGAGATCCGAACCGGCGGAAAACAGGGATTTGCCGTTGCAGAATTTGATGCGGCAGTTTTTTTAAAAAAGCAGAAATCACCTGTAATAATCCCGGCTTTTCTTGCCAATATATTGGACAGAGGAGAAGCAGCGGTCATTCAGCTTGCTCTTGATGAGAACATTCAGAAGGTCTGCATTGATGAAGCATCAGGCAGACGGGTTGTGCGATTGAACGGTCTCCGTGTTACCGGCTCAGTCGGTATTCTGATTCGTGCAAAAAAAGAGGGTTTTGCTTTTTCCATGCAGACTGCGATTGAGCGGATGCAGGCAAAGGGTATTCGGCTGAGTGAGCGGGTTATCAGAATCGCTCTGGATTACTAAAGAAATCCTTGCAGGATTTCCATGAAAATGAGAAAATGAAAGAAACAATGAGGAAGAATATGATGAGAACATTATCTGTCAATTATTCCAAAAGCATACCGGCAATTCTGAACATCAGCCCTGAATCCTTTGAACAGGAAGCAAAAACAGCAATGGCGATGAAACTGTACGAAATGGGACGTCTGACTTCGGGACAGGCAGCGTCTTTAGCAGGAATATCAAGAATTACATTCCTGCTGAACTGCGAAAAATTCGGCGTTTCGAGTGTGATATGGGATGAAGATGAAATAAAAGCGGAATTTCAGGAATAGCCTTGTGGAAAAGAAACTCATATCAAATACAGGACCGCTGATTGCTTTGGCAATTGTCAATAAATTGGATATTCTCAGGCTTCTTTTTGAATCGGTAGTTGTCCCCCAAGCGGTTCATGAAGAAATACTTCAGGGCGGGCAATTGAACAAGGGACTTGTTTTATATCAGAATTCACAATGGATTCGGGTTCAGCGACTCTCCGAATCGCCGGACATTCTGCTGAACAGCGTTTTGGACAAGGGAGAAGCTTCTGTGATTCAGCTTGCCCGTGAATGCAGAGCCGACATCGTATTGATTGATGAGCGGAAAGGCAGAAAAATTGCCAGAGACATTTATAACATGAACGTAATCGGAACAGCGGGAATTCTCATAGAAGCAAAACAGAAAGGAATTATTCCGAATATTCGGGATTCACTGACTGAAATGTGCAACAGCGGATATCGTATTCATGATAATATCATAGATTTTGCTTTAAAAAAGGCTGATGAAAAATAGTCCGTAATCCCTTAGGGTGGGCAGAGCGCAGATCGGAGGTCTGAAAAGCAGGACTTCGATGCGCTCTGCCCACCCTGCAAGTATTAAAAGCAGACAGGAGTTAGAAAAAATATCATAAGAACATTATCTGTCAATTATTACAAGGAATAATATGATGATTTCTTTAAATCTTCCCTCAGATTATGAAATAAAATTGGAGCAGATCGCCCATAATGAAAATATCACTGTATCCGAAGTGATAAAGAAAGCCGTTGAACTGTATTTAAGTCGCCTGAGTTTTATCAGGCAATCACATCCGGGGAATTAGATGAATTTGACGCATTGGATGATTACCGCATGGAATTCATAGAATGGCTCTCTTTATATAAAACCCGAATGAGTCTGAATGAAAGTTACCGGCAACTGCAAATGTTGCGGGACGGAAAAAAATTGGTTTTTATGATTTCGCCCGGCAAAATCGGCGCTGATCTTTGGAACCGTGCGAAACCTGCGGCTGTCAGCCCTTGAAAACAGAGTTATATATATCGTTTTTAAAGGAGAAGTGTTTTCTGAAAACCGGAAAATCACTTCCGAAAAAGGACTTTTCTCTTAAAACCGGAGAGAAACATAAAAAAAGTGTTACCATGTTCTGCAATCTGTCAGAACCGGCAGCAGCCGGAAACAGAATAAATTTCAGTCAGAAACTGAATAAAATTCATCACTACTTGTACAGGACTGCCTCAAGAAGATACATGCGGATAATTATTCCGTAAAACATTGAGATAATAGGCATGAACAGCCTCCTCATTTGTTAATGGTGATGTAAATATCCGGTGGCAGGCGGATAGCCCGTTCACTGCATTCCCTTAATCTTTCCGTCTCTAATTGATTGTAGAACTCGTCTAGACTTTTTATAATGAATTGATATTATTAACTTTTAAAAAGTCAGAGATATATCCCGAAACCCTGCGATTTTGAGGATTTATCCCTTGCATCTGCCCCGATGCCGGTCAAAAGTCTAGACGAGTTCGTAATTTAATATCATAAACTCATAAGCCTGTCAATGTTTCTAACGGGAGTATTTCCGTAGCGCAAAACTCCCTTTGCCCCGCTCCTAAAATCGGAATATTCTTTATTTTCAGGATGTAATGCTTCTTCAAACCGCTTTTAAAAGTGCGGTGTTTTTTTGCCACGAATTAACACGAATTGAAAAGCGAAATGCCACGAATATTTTTGACCGGCTGTCCGTGTTTTTTGTAACAAATTCGTGTTCATTCGTGTTCATTCGTGGCTGAAAAAAAGTGCGGTGTTTTTTTTGCCACGAATGAACACGAATAAAAGAACACGACATCAGGCGGGGTTCGGATACACTGTTTATCCGGCATGATCGGAGGAACGGCGCAGGGCAACAGCGCAGACCGGTTTTATCTGCAAACTCTGCCATCCTGCGGAAGGACTTGCTTATCAAATATCATCGAAAATGTCATTACTACCCGATTTTTTTTGCACCCTGCTGTTCAAAGTTTGCACTCCGGGATTTATGAAGTTTCCCGATAATAAATTTAAAATTAATGAAAAATTCCGTTTCGGTTCATGTTATGTTCATTTTCATCTGCTATACAGGCATTATTCGAGGTAAGGAAAAAGGAATCGAAAAAAAAATGAAAATTAATGAAAAATTCAGTTTTGCTTCATGTTGTGTTCATCTTCATCCGTTATATAGGCAGTAAATCAGCATCCGGAGTGGCAAAGTCTTCCGTTCGCGCTTTACGCCAAAGTGCAAGTTCGGCACTCCGGATCGAAAAATCGAGGAGGAGAAATCCGATGAACTCTGTGAAAAAAGCCGTCTGTGTTTTGTTTATCTTTTTTATCGAAGCGATGAGCATATCGCTATCTCGGGCATCCGAGCCGAATATCGTGCTGGGTCGCCCTAGAAGGCGTTTAAAAATTAGTACAACTAAATAAATTTTTGTTTACAGTAAGAGAATATTGTGCTGAAGACTCTGTATCTTCAACTTTCAGGAAAAGAAAGGAAACTGACAGATGGGCAGAAAGCCTTATCCGGCAGACCTGACCGGGAAACAGCAGAGTATAATAGCACCTCTTCTTCCGCCGTACGCCGGCCGGGGAAGAACACGGAAGTATTCTCCGACAGAAATTCTGAACGCCGTCCTTTATATAGTAAGATCAGGCTGTGCGTGGCGGCTGTTGCCGCACGGTTTTCCTCCGTGGCAGACTGTTTACTGCTGCTTCAGAAAATGGAAAAATGACGGAACATGGGAACGGATTCACAGAACGCTGTTCACGCAGACCCGTATTCATGAAGGGCGCAACCCGGAACCGTCTC
>DYRK01000558.1 GCA_020718785.1 Desulfatirhabdium butyrativorans
GACAGATTCGATCACTCTTACCCGGTCAGTTTCCGAGATATATTTCCCTTCTCCGCTGCAATTACGGGTTATGTGGTCAGTAATCATAGTCAGCACAGTGCTGCTGTGAAGCTGACGGAAAGCTGAATCAGCTTCATAGCACATTTCCGCACAGAAGTCAATACGTAAGTATCTGTAATCACGGCATTTTTTACATCAGATGCTCCTGTGAACCGTTGAAAACCGTGTGTTTGCAGAGGGCATAGTGTGTAAATCCGTGATTATCAGGGAACCGCATAACCAGTTGTTATGCGGATTCGCCCACAATGAATCCGGGGTGATGCGACAACAAAAAGCATATACATCTATATACCAAGCATATCTATGTATATGCTTTTCAAATTTTAACAGATAGTTGCATCTTTTTTCTCGTTCCCAAGCCCCAGCTTGGGAATGAGGAAACCTTCACACTTTGCGAATGCTCGTTTTGCCGAAAACGCCGTTGGGACGCACTGCCAGTGCAAGAATCAGCAGAACCAGTCCGGGGGCTTCACGCCAGCCGCTGCCCAGATAGAAACTGGTCAGACTTTCCAGAGCGCCCAGAAAGATGCCGATCACAACTACTCCGAAGCCGGAATCAAGACCCGCCACAACCGCCACTGAAAAAGCCTTCAGAATCAAAGCTGATGCCATTGTGGGTCCGACAGTGGTAATCGGCGAAACAAGAATCCCCGCCATCGCTGCAACAAGTCCTGACAAGCCGTAAGAAAGCATGACTGTCCGGGTGGCTGAAATGCCCATCAGTTCCGCTGCATCACGGTCTGCTGAAACAGCTTCAAACGCCTTGCCCAGAAGGGTCTTGCGCTTGAAAAGCTCAATCGCCCCCATTATAGCAAAAACGCCGACAGCAACGGAAATTTCAAGAGGCGTGATGCTCACCCCGAAAAATTGCAGCGCATCAGATGGGATGGGTGTAGGGAAGGGGCGATCATCACGCCCCCAGATATTTTCAGCAGCGGAAAACCCCAGCAGTCCGATGATAATAGTGAGCAGAATCCAGCCTTCGCTTTTTTGCTCCAGCGCAAGACGCACGCCCGCACGCTCGACAATCAGCCCAAGTATCACGCCGAAGAGCAAGCCTGCGGGAACCATCATCCAGTAAGACAATCCCCAATTGAGCAATGTCAGGCTGAAGAACGCAGAAACCATGACAAGCTCCCCCTGACCGAAATTGATGCTCTTGCTGGTGGAGTAAGTAAGCTGAAAGCCATAAGCGATAAGGGCGTAAATCAGTCCCATCAAAGCCCCGCTCACGGACATCTGAGCAATGATAATATAATTCATAATTTATTTGGATGCGTTTTGGATAAGACGCTGACGGTCAGCATCATTGCCGAATACGACACGACCGTCCTGAACCATGCCCATCACAGCATTTTCACGGCGGAATGCCTCGTGTGTCTCCACATTGGCCGGGTCCCATTTTGTGTAAGGATGCTTCCATGTTGCAATCACGCCTTCCACCGGCTCTTTCATATCTTCAAGAGCTTCCTTGATTTTTTTGGTATCCGTGCTTGCTGCCTGTTTCACCGCTGCCGCAAAAATATAAGCAGCATCGTAGCCCTGCGCGGCAGACACAGGAGAAGCGATACGCGTTACATTATAAGCCTTGTGATACGCATCAATAAAGCTCTTGGCTTTCGGCGTGATGGGTTCTTCGATAAAGGTCTGAGGCATCAGAGTGCCGTTGCCGTTTTTGCCTGCATTATCAATATAGTTGGACATGGAAAGGGGCCAGCCGCCGATCAGCGGTATCTTCATATCCATTTTTGCCATGCCGTTTGCAACAGCAGCCAATTCCGGTCCTATACCCCAAATCAGAATCGCCTGTGCGCCGGCAGACTTGGCACGCAGCAGTTGCGCGGTCATGTCTTTGTCGCCGATATTGAATTTTTCAGTGGCAATAACTTCAAGTTTGTTGCCCTGCTTTCTGATCTGCTCAAGCATATCGTCCCTGCCTGACACCCCATAGTTGGTAGAATCATAAAAAACCGCAACTTTGGTGAAATTCCGGTTGATCGCTTCTTCCACCACCATTGCGGACTGAATGCCGTCATGCGCGGCAAAGCGGAAAATAGACAAATCCTTCACGCCTGCTTTGCTCCATTGGGTCATAGAAGCCGAACCTGCCGCGGGGCAGATGATTTTGGTAATGCCTTTTTCCTGCAAATGTCTGTCTCCGGCAAGTACGACGCCGGTATTGACCGAGCCGATTACGCCGGAAAGGTCGCTCATCGAAGCCAATTCCTGACCGATCAGCGCGCCGCGCTCGTTCTTTGCCTCGTCATCGCGCTCGATCACTTCAAACAGCATTTTTTTGTCGCCTACGCTGACTCCGCCTGCGGCATTGATTTCTGCTATCGCAAGCTTGGCGCCGTCACGCATGGACGCGCCCATCGGTGCAGAACCGCCGGAGAAAGGTCCGGTAATGGCAATCTTGACGGTATCCGCCGCAAACGCCGGAGCAGCCGACATGGCCAGCAGCATCGCAATCAAAATCTTTTTCATTGATTCACCCCTTTAATTTGATAAAAACATCCGATTAATGTTAAACCCCTCTCTGTTCCGCACGCTTAAATAGCAAAAGAACAAAAAGCTGTCAAGCTTAATTTCAACAATTCTCATTTTGACGTAAAGCGGCCCATCTAAAAATTGGCAAACCCGCTTTACATAAGGTGATAATGTTCAACGCCTTTTTTCAAAATGAGAATTGCCGGCTTAATTTCAACAATTCTCATTTTGGAAAAGTCTGATACTGAAATTCGTTTTTCTGTCATTTCAGCAGACGCAAATCCGATGCCTTACAATTTCAGCAGATCGAAAGTTTTCCCGAAATACTCGGAAATGCCAATCCGCCGGGAGCGTTTTCGGTCTTCTGAATTTTATCAGAAGCCTTTTATTGCCGGAATGAGAATCGCTGCACTTTCTGTTTGACACTTCACTGATATTCACATATAATTTCCCTGTCAGACAATGACGGCAAAATCCGATTTTTACCATATCCATAGGAAGTTAAAATGAAAAATCTGTTAAAACGGCTGCTTGTCTTTATTTACGGCAGTCTGCTTTTTCTGGGATGTTCCGGGGGAATTGATACCACACCGGTGGAAAATAAAATCATTTCTGTCCGGCTCGTAAATTCTCAATGGCAGGAAAAAACCGAAATCACCTCGGTATCGTCCGGCCGGCTCATTGCAACGCTTAAAAATTCTGCCGGAAAGCCTCTTTCCGGGGAAATCGTCATATTCAGTACCACACTGGGATATCTCCGGCCTGAAACCGCGACGGCAATAACCGACAGTAACGGCGAAGCCGCAATCGCCCTGCTTGCAGGTTCGGCATCGGGTGCGGGGGAAGCAAAAGCAGTTTTCGGCGAATATTCGGCAAGCTTGAAATTTACCGTCGCGGATGTCGTGGACGTAAATATCGCCCTCAGATTAGTCAAGGCTGAAGGAAACGCGTCCGGCGAAGAAACAAACAAAATCAGCGCGGCTTCACCCGGACGTCTCGAAGCGGTACTCAGTTACGGAAAAGATATGCCGATTGCCGGACAGACTCTTCGTTTCACCACCACCCTGGGCTACATTCAGCCCACTTCAGGCACGGCAGTAACGGACAGCAGCGGCAAGGCATCAGTTGATCTGCTGGCAGGTCTGGAACCGGGCGAGGGTCAGGTTACGGTGAAATTCGGGGATTATTCGGTGCCGCTGAAATTCAGCGTGACCGGCGAGGATATTTATCTTTCGCTTTATCTTATAAAAAGAGAGACTTATGAAGCTGATTCCGAAAAAGCGGCCACTTGGGAAACGACAAATACCGTCAGTAAAAACTCTGCCGAATGTTTAGTGGCAACGCTTAGGTATAATACTTCAAGTTTGGTTTTTCCGGTTCATTTTTTGAATCATATATGCTAT
>DYRK01000559.1:0-1755 GCA_020718785.1 Desulfatirhabdium butyrativorans
CCGTCCATGAGTCCTTTTCTGCACGAGTCAATCAACAGCCGCCCGTCCCGGAATATCATATCCCGTCCCGGGTCCGTATTGTTGAACAACTTCCACAGCATCAGAGAACCGTCGGAAAGATCAATGTCTTTGTCGAATAAAATAAAGATATTGAAGTTCTCGAATGCTGAAGAATTGAACAGAAATTCGGCAAAGTCTTTCCCGCCCCGGTCTTTTGTCTTTTCCACCGAAAGCGCAAGAAAACGGTTGACGCATGTCTCTTCTGCCGAAACTCCTTGAAACAAGGGTTTGCAATGAATAATGCCTTCTATCTTGTCTCTGACAGTATCGGCAATTTTCGATTTTCGATTTTCAATGTCTCTTCTCGGCGGTTCTCCCTTGTATCTTCGGGTCAGATCAATCCCTATTTTGTTTCCGAAGTTGGGAAAAGGCGATGAGTGATCCAATACATCCAGCACGCCCTTTGTCAGCGTAATATCGGAAGTAATATCCAATTTTGTCACCAATGCCTTAATGACTTCTTCGGGATTCTGAGGATCGAGAGTTTTATCTGCAACTACTATGGCTTTGCAGAAACTCATCTGTCCTTGTCCCCAAAGGCCGCTCATAATTTTCTGGGCATGTCCGGGATATTCTTTCTCAATGGAAACAATGACTATGTTATGAAAAACCCCTTCCCACGGAAACCAATAATCCCGTATTTCAGGGAAAACAGCCTGAAGCATGGGAAGGAAAATGCGCTCGGTAGCTTTTGCCAGATAGCAATCCTCCATTGGCGGAGGACCTACCAGCGTGGCGTTATAAACGGCATCTCTGCGATGAGTAATTGCCGTAACACGAAACACGGGGTAGTCATCTGCAAGAGAGTAATAGCCCGTATGGTCTCCGAAAGGACCCTCCCGCCTCAGTTCATCGGGATTAACATATCCTTCCAGCACGAATTCGGCTTCCGCAGGCACTTCAAGATCAACCGTGAGACATTTTGCCATAATCACCGGCTTTTTCCGTATGAAGCCTGCAAGCAGCATTTCATCAACACCACGAGGCAAAGGAGCCGTCGCAGAATAAATCGCAGCCGGATCTGCACCTATTGCTACAGCTACGGGCATCCGCTTGCCTGCATTGCGGTATTCGTTGAAATAATGGGATCCGTCTTTGTGAATATGCCAGTGCATTCCGGTTGAATTTTTATCGAAAATCTGCATCCGATACATGCCTACATTTCGTTTGCCTGAGATAAGGCTTCGGGTAAAAACCAGCGGAAGAGTGATAAAAGGTCCCGCGTCTTTGGGCCAGCAGTGAAGCACCGGCAGTTCGGACAAATCGGCTTTGTCTCCGGTAAGAATGACTTCCTGACAGGGCGGCGTTTTTCCCCTGAACATGCGGGGCGGAAATTTTGCAAGATCAAGGGCAATAGGAATAGTATTCCATGCTTCTTTCAGATTTCTCGGAGGATTGAAGTCAATATATTTGCGTATCCGTGCAGCGATCTGATCCAGATGATCTGTGCCGAGTGCCATGCAGATTCGCCGGGGACTTCCGAATATATTCGTCACTGCCGGAAAAGACGAGTTTCTGACATTTTCAAAGAACAGGGCTTTGCCGCCGTCCGGGGCTTTGGATTCCCTGTCCGTGAGTTTGCTGATCTCAAGATACGGAGACACCGGATGTCTCACATATTCAATCTCTCCGGCTTTGTCTAATGCGTTTAAAAATTCTCTCAGATTTTTGTAACAGGTCATTTTTTTTGCTCTT
>DYRK01000559.1:1855-3950 GCA_020718785.1 Desulfatirhabdium butyrativorans
TAATGCGTTTAAAAATTCTCTCAGATTTTTGTAACAGGTCATTTTTTTTGCTCTTAGTCATTGGAATAGAGATTGTTGCAGAGAAGGGATTCCGGCGGATTTTGCGATTTCCGGAGTGCAAAAATAGAGCGGAGTGCAACGGAGCGGTTTTTTGCACTCTGCCGAAATACGATGCAAAAAACCGCTTCGCTCTATTTTTGCACTCCGGATGAAATACAGTGGCGGATTAACGCCTTTCCATCGGCACAAACGAACACTCATTCGGACCGCAGTAATCGCCGATATATTTGGATTCAGGACGATACAGCATGGGTTTCGGCGCTGCATCTGCGAACTGTTCCTCAATCACATGCGCGCTCCAGCCGGCGATTCTTGAAATTGCAAAGATCGGGGTGAAGAGATCAACAGCGATTCCCATGTAGTAATAAAGGGATGCGCTGTAAAAATCCACATTCACGAAAATATCCATATTCTTGCGCTTTTTAAAAGCTTCTTTTGCCTTTCGCTCAAGTTCTTCGGATATTTCATACCATCGGGTATCCCCGAGCCGTTTCCCCATCTTTTTAGACATTGGCGCAATAATCGTCGCCCGCGGATCATCCACGTTGTAAACCGCATGTCCCAAGCCCATGATCTTTCTTCCGGCTGCCAGTTCATCGCTGATGTACTTCTCAACCGCCTCGACTTTTCCTATTTTCAGCAGCATGTTCATGACTCGGGTATTTGCGCCGCCGTGAAGTGCGCCGGACAATGAACCCATGGCTGCCGATACAGCGGCGTAAATATGAGCGGTGGTCGAGGCTACTTCCCGTGCTGCAAAAGTCGAGGCATTGAATGAATGCTCCGCATGAAGCACAAGGCAGACATCAAAGAACCTGCCGACTTCCTCATCGGGTGTTTTGCCGTTCAGCATATACAGAAAATTGGCTGCATGGCTGAGGTCCGATTTCGGCTCGATGGGTTCATTGTTATTTCGGATCCGGTCAAAAGCTGCCAAAACCGTGGGCAGTTTTGCGATAAGCCGTATTGCCATCCGCAATGAGGCTTCCCGCGATGCCGGTTTTCTGACATCCGGATCATAATTTGCCAGCAGTGCGGCGCATGCCTGAAAAATATCCATGGGCAGGGCATCGCGCGGCTGGGTTTTCAGAGCGGCAATCAGTTGCGCCGGGACAGTCCTTTCAGCGACAAGCTGCGCCTTGAACGCTTCAAGTTCGTTTTCATCAGGCAGCTTTTCATACAGCAGCAGATGCGCGACTTCCTCGAATGTGGCATTTTCAGCCAAGTCTTTGACCAGATATCCCCTGTAAATAAGTTTGCCGAGGTCTCCGTTGACATCGCTGACCTTGGTGCTGGCAACCACCACATCGCGAAGACCGGTATTGAGAACCGGTTTGCATTCTTCCATAAGCCCACCTCTCTGCGCGATCCGGTTAAATGTCAATCCACATATCCGCTTCGTTTCCGCAATGTGAGCAGGTCCCGGTTCCCTTGACCTTTTTATGGCTGTGGCTTCCTTTGGGAGCTTTCTTCTTATCTTCTTTCTCCTCGACCAATGAACAGGTGACAACCATTTCGGCCTCATTGCCGCATTTTTCACATTTGCATACCGTGGTTTTCTTTATTTCAGCCATGTTATTCCCTCCATATTGTTTGAAAATTGTATTCTGACGGATTAAAATTGTTAATAAATCGGATTTATGTACAAAAAAGTCAAAGCGGAATTTTATCCCGGATTGAGAATCTGTCTGTTTAATATACGGAAATCATGCACCTGTCAAGGTGAAATGTCTTGTCTGTTTCACCTCTGCCGTATATACTGTCCACCGTTATAAACTGCACTTTTGAACGCTGCCGTAACCAAGCCCCGGCTTGGGAACGCACTTGCCGGGGAAGCCCCGGCTTCCCGTTACGGGAGACGGCCCGAAGCCGGGGCTTCGGGCGCAGATGCGTTCCCAAGCCCCGGCTTGGGAACAAGGAAAAACGGCTTGCAAAGCCGTTTTACAGTAAAGCGATTTCGCAAATCGTTTATTCTGCCTTTTTTCTCGTTTTCTCGTTCCCAAGCCCCGGCTTGGGAACGCACTTGCCGGGGAAG
>DYRK01000560.1 GCA_020718785.1 Desulfatirhabdium butyrativorans
CCGGGGCTTCGGGCGCAGATGCGTTCCCAAGCCGGGGCTTGGGAACGAGGAAATCAATCATTTTTTATGTCGAACTCACGTTAAAATAGATGCAAATCGTTTTTATCAACAGGGACGGTCTGCAAAATTGTCCTGCAATAATTTTATCATTGATAAATGATCTGAGTGTGATAAAAGAATAAAGATAATCCGGAGTGCAGGGTTGATCTGCACGTGAAGGTCAACTCCGCACCCGGGATTTTTCCATAAATTTATAATTAAGGCGATATCAAAATGGCTTACGAAAACATTATATTTCAGTCGGAAGACGGCATCGCAACCATCACTTTTAACAGACCCAAAGCTTTGAATGCTTTGAACAATGCCCTGCTGAACGAATTTTCTCGGGCATTGGACGAAATCTCGGCAAACGAGGATATGCGGGTGCTGATTCTCACGGGCGCGGGCGAAAAAGCTTTTGTTGCCGGCGCGGATATTACAGAGCTTGCAAAATTCAATGCGCTTGAGGCAAAAATTTTTTCCAAAAAAGGTCAGGATGTGATCGGAAAATTACAGACATTGTCCATCCCGGTCATTGCCGCGGTCAACGGATTTGCTCTGGGCGGCGGCAGCGAGATTACGCTGTCCTGCGATTTTATTTATGCTTCTGAAACAGCAACTTTCGGTCTGCCTGAAATCAGTCTCGGTATCATTCCCGGGTTCGGCGGAACCCAGAGACTGCCGAGGCTTATCGGTCCAAACATGGCAAAGGAAATGATTTTTACAGGCAAAATGATTCCCGCGGCTGAAGCCCGTGAGATCGGAATGGTCAACAAAATATGCCCGCCTGCCTCGCTTATCGAAGAAGTACGCAAAACAGCGAAGATGATCGCCTCAAAAGGAAAAGCCTCTCTGCGCGCTGCAAAACAGGCTATTAACAGCGGTCTGAATGCGGATATTGTCACGGGATGCAATATCGAATGTGACGCGTTTGCCCTGTGCATTGCAAGTGAGGACGCAAAAGAAGGGACTGCGGCATTTCTTGAAAAACGCAAGGCTGTTTTCAAAGGCAGGCTGACGACTTAAAGCCGACGGGATTTCTATGACACAGAAGACAGAAGATCAAACAAAAACCCTTATTCAAAGGGTGTGGGGAGTTGCATTGGTTCTGGCAGGAGCGGGAATATTTTTTGCAATGCCGGAAAAAGTATCTCAGCTCAGGCAGATGAATCTTTCTTCTTTTTCCATATATTTCACACAGTTCTGCTTCTATCTGATAGGTGTTCTTCTCATCGGAGGGGGCTTGAAAAAAATTTACCGTAACTATCGGAATCCGGAAGAAAAAGGTCAGGACTGAGTTGGAATCGGACTTCCGAAGTTTCGGAAACTTCGGAAGTCTTTGCAACCAAATTTTACATAAGGCCGGCAGACATCATAATGTTAAAAAAATCCGATTCTCTTAAAATAAGTGTTTCAAGTCTCAGGTCTGCTATCAAAGGACCGGAGGAAGAAGCCAAACCCAAAGGGCTGGCAGTCACGCATCTTAAAATGCCCGACCCGAAAGCCAAACCTCAGCAGACCAAAGCTGACGTGGCGTTAAGATTGCAGCTTCAGAAAATAGCCAACAGAATATATGCTGCCAAAAATTTAGATGAAATCTTAATCAGCATGTTAGAAGAAATTACCGAGCTTTTCAATGCCGAACGGATTGCGATCTACGTGCTTGACGGAGAAAGCCGGGAATTGGTTTCACGCGTCAAGTCCGGCAAAGAGATAAAAGAAATACGGATTACGGTTTCGCCGAACAGTATAGCAGGTTATGCCGCACACAAACAGCGGCTGGTAAATGTCAGAAATGCTTATGATGAAAAAGAGTTAGCCTCAATTGACCCTGAACTGAAATTTGATAAAAACTGGGACCTTAAAACAAGCTTTACCACAAAACAGGTGCTTGCGGTTCCGATTTTTTTTCAGAAATATCTGATGGGAACAATGGAATTAGTCAACCGTAAAGACGACACTTCCTATACAAAAACTGATGAGAAGGTAGCATCGGAAGTCGGCAAAATGATAGGGATCGGCCTGTATAACCAGAAAAAACGGACCACAGGCCAGAACAACAAGTTCAACTATCTCCTTCAGAACCATCTTCTGACCCCTAAAGAGCTTAAAAATGCCATTACCGAAGCAGACAGGCAGAAAGACTCTGTGGAAACCTTTCTGCTGACAAGCCTTAAAATCCCGAAAAAGGAACTGGGCAAATCCCTTGCACAATACTACAATGTTCCGTTTGTGGAATATGATGAAAACACAGCCGCGCCGAAAGAGCTTATCAAAGGACTGAAGATTCCTTTTCTGCAGAAAAATGTCTGGGTTCCTCTTCGCAGCGAAGGCGATAAAATTGTTGTGGCAGTGGACGATCCGCGCAATTTTCAGAAAATCAATGAAGTCAAGACTGTTTTTCCCAACAATCCTGTCGAGTTCTGTGTTGCATTAAAAGAAGATGTCCTTGAATTTATTGATCTTTTCACAGGAAAAAAGAAAAAAATCGAACAGGTCGAATTAGATGTTGACGCGATCACAGACGAACTGATGAAAGGGGTGGAAGATGAAGATGTCCAGACAGGAGATGACGCTGATCTTGTATCCGAAGAAAGCGGCGCGGTTGTCAAGCTGGTAAACAAAATCATCATTGACGCAAGATCAAGGAATGCTTCAGATATCCATATCGAGCCGTATCCGGGAAAAAACGATGTGAAAGTCCGAATCCGTATAGACGGCGCCTGTCAGTTCTATCCGATGAAGATTCCCTATACTTACAGAAATGCCATGGTATCGCGTATCAAGATCATGTGCGGTCTGGATATTGCGGAACGCCGCAAACCCCAGGACGGAAAGATTCAGTTCAAAAGATTCGCGCCGGGCAAAGACAACGATATTGAGCTTCGTGTTGCCACCATTCCCACCCAGGGGGCAATGGAAGATGTGGTCATGCGTATTCTGGCAGCAGGCGAACCGATTCCGCTGGATAAGATGGGCTTTTCGGACCTGAATTACAAAAACTTCACCGAAATTATTTCAATGCCTTACGGAATCATCTTTGTGTGCGGACCTACCGGTTCCGGTAAAACCACTACTCTTCACTCGGCACTGAAATATATCAACAAGGTTGAAACCAAAATCTGGACCGCGGAAGACCCGGTTGAAATAACCCAGGCCGGTCTGCGGCAGGTGCAGGTGCAGGCAAAGATAGGATTTGATTTTGCCGCGGCAATGCGTGCTTTTCTCCGTGCAGACCCGGACGTGATCATGGTGGGAGAAATGCGCGATAAAGAAACCACCTCCATCGGCATCGAAGCATCCCTGACCGGGCATCTTGTGTTTTCCACCCTGCATACAAACAGCGCGCCGGAAAGTATCACCCGGCTTTTGGATATGGGCATGGACCCTTTCAACTTTGCCGATGCTGTTCTGGGAATTCTTGCCCAGCGGCTAGTGCGTACTCTCTGCAAAACCTGCAAAGAAAAATATCATCCCTTGCAACAGGACTATGATCAGATAGTCCGGGAATACGGACAGGAGGATTTCCACCGAAACAAGATGCCCTCGTATAACGATGATTTCTTCATGTACAGAGCCAAAGAAGGCGGGTGCGAGTCCTGTAACGGTACGGGCTACAAAGGCAGGATGGGCATACACGAACTGCTGCTCGGATCGCTCAAAGTCAAAGAACTGATTCAGACTCAGGCAAGGGTGGAGGAACTGCGGCAGCAGTGTCTCAGAGAGGGCATGAGAACATTGAAACAGGACGGTATTGAAAAAGTTATGAAGGGAGCCACGGATCTGTATCAGGTGAAGAAGGTCTGTATCACTTAAAGCAGGGTGGGTTTGAAACCCGCCTTTTAAGGAGAAACTTCCTCGTTCCCAAGCCCCGGCTTGGGAACGCGTCTGCGCCCGAAGCCCCGGCTT
>DYRK01000561.1 GCA_020718785.1 Desulfatirhabdium butyrativorans
TTCTGACTTCGAGGCGGTAATTCGTGTTTGCGCCGAAGATATCCGGGTCCGCATTGTTTATCCGGGCATAATAAATGCCGTTTTGACGACAATCCCACTCCAGAACCTCGTCTTCCCCCGCGCCGTAGTCGTCTTTTGCATCTGTGAGTTTCGTGACACCGTCCGTATCATAAATTTCAATACTGACATTGCAGATCAGGCTCGGGGAAGTGATTCTGATCTGATAAGTCTTTCCCGAAAGTGCATAGAATTTAACATAATCCGTATCCCCGGGTTCATGGAAATTATGATACACCGTGCCGCCGTTGATAACTGCAACGGCTGCTCCTCCGGATGTATCGTCGCCGCCTTCTTTCTGTTCCGAACTGTCGGCTTTTGAAAGCGCATTTCCCTTCAACTGAGTGACGAGCATCTGCGCGGGCAGAGAGATATAGTCTTTCACATCCGAGGCATAGACAGAAAAGATATAAGTCCCGGCAGTGCCGAGATCCGTGTAATTTGTCTCATAAATACCGTCTTTGTCCGGGTCCTGAAGTTCCGCCTCAGGAAGGTCTGTGACTGCCGAAGAGTCTTCGGAACTGTAATCCGGCGGCAAGATAACCGCCCATACCTTCGTGATGTCATTCTCAGATTTCACACGGACTCTCAAAGTCAGCGATGTCTCGCCGTTCAGCGTCTTCCTGCTGTCGGAGAGATTTTCGACGCGAGGTTTTACCGAGTCCTTCTCATACTCTCTCCGCAATCCCCTGCTGGCACGGCTTTTATCATCAATTTCATTGGCTTTTCCGTTTCCGTTCGCGTCCAAAAGCGGAGTCTGTATTCTGATCATATCCCGTCCGACAGAAAACGCCTGATTCAGGTTCATGCCCATAAACACAGCATACCAGAACTGAGCGGAAAAAGAAAGCATTCCGCCGGTTTTAAACAGGGTGTCCTCATCCGATGTGCTGCTGGTAATGACAATACGCTCTTTTCCAGTCGGAGGAGCAAAGCGGGGAGAGCCGTCCGGTCCGGTAAGAAAAGTTCCGGATCGGCAGGCTTCATAAATAAAGATAACCTGGCCCGGCATAGTGTTTTGCAGACTGTCTAACCAGCCGTCCAATTCTCCGACCGTGATCTCCTCGTCCTGAGCGATTTTGAATATGCCGTCTCCGCCGTGATCCACCAGATACAGCAGCAGTTCCTGCGGATCGCCGGACGCTGCCCAGGTGCTGACAGCATCCCGGAGACTGCTTTTTGAGGGGATTCCGTCTGTCGGAATCTTCTGATCATCGCTTTCCCATGTGAGATAATAAATATCGTCGTCCGTGTAACCCCGCCAGTGCAGCGCTCTGTATGCGGCATCCGCGCAGAGTTTTGTCTCTTTCCATATATCGGGAACTCCTGCACCGGGACCGGTTCCGGCAACGATAATTGCTTTTGATCTCAGTGCTTCCTCCACGGTCTGTCCGTCCGGTACATATTTGGATTTGCCCGAAGGTGCGAAGGTGACGGCTCCGGCGATTTCATAACTCTCGGTTCCGTTGAAGACTCTTATGGTATAATGCCCCGGTATCCGGGGATCGGGAAGTGTGAGAGAAATTGACTCAGTTCCGATGTTTTCGGGCTGGAGAGGAATCTGAACCGGAACGGAGATGCTGACAACTTCCAAACCTTTTCTGTCCGATAAAAAAAGCAAATCGCCGAACATTTTGGCTCTGAAAGTATAAGGAGCCGGCATCCGGAAAGAGGTGATATAGGCAGGATGTTCCAGATCGCTTATATCTATAAGCTCCAAATTCCTGTCCGGATCCGCCATCAAAGCAATATCGCCGACTACCTCGACGCCGATAGCCCCGTTGGGAATATTTAAGGAAGAGATAATTTTAGGATTGTCAAGATTGCTTATATCCACAATTTGTAAAGAACCGGCTCCGCTGAGGGTGAGTTCGCCGTTAAGAATAAAACTGCTGTAATCGAAATTGTTGCAGGCTGCAAAAGCGGTGTCTCCGTCTTCGGAAATATCGACACCCAAAGCGTGAGCAGGCATGGGTACGGAGGCTGACAGCATCCGGATACTTCCGGGATTGCTCATATCTATGAATTTCAATTCACCGCCGTATAAACCGGCACATGCGGCAATTCCCGTGCTGCCCGACATGGCGATATCGATAGGAAAAGTCCTCAGATCCATAGATATACTGCCTTTGATGACCGGAGCATCCAGGCGGCTGATGTCTATTGCCTGCAATATGGCTTGGGGAACCTCTCCGAAAAAGGGTATTGACAGATATGTCAATATGGAGGACAAAGCAGTATTGTCGGACATGGCAAGTCCATAGACCTCACCGGATGTTATGTCTATAGTTTTGATAATTTCAGGATGTTGAGGATCACTCACATTGATAATCTGAACATCCTCATTTCCGTCTGATATAAGCACAGTGTTGCCGGACACTGCAAGCCCCCCGCCTCCTCCGGGCGTTTCTGTGGAACCGATAACTGTCGCAGGGGAATCCGGGTCTTTCACATCTATAATTTCCAATCCGTTCCAATCATCCGTATCGCCGCAGGCTGTGTATGCCTTATTGTCCGAGACCCAGATATCCAATGCCCGGCTCGATGTCTGTACCCATCCGATATTTTTCGGATTGCTGAAATCTGTCACATCTATGATCTGCAATCCCGCGTCCCAATCTGCCACATAAGCTGTGTTTCCGGATACAACAACGTCTACCGCATTTCCGGGCGTGAAGGTTGTTCCGACAATATGGGGATTGCCGCGGTCTGTCACATCCACAATTTGCAGTCCCTTCGTCATGTCAGCAACAAAAACAGTGTTTCCGGACACGGTAAGCCCCAAAGCCGTACTCGGAAGTTCTATTGAGCTTATTGAGTAAGCATTATAGGGATCGCTCACATCCACAATTTTCAAAGAACCGGTTCCGACAAACTGTCCCTTCTCATCGTAAGTGCCGCAGGCCAGAAAAACAGCGGTTCCGGATACGGCTACATCAAAAGCAAATTGGGATGTGGCGACCGATTTGATGACTTGGGCATTGGCAGGGTCGTTTGCGGCGATGATTTTCAATCCGCCAGTGTCATCTGCCACAAAAGCAATATTTCCCGAAACAGCAACTTTCCAGGCATTACTTGTACTTACTGCCTTGACAATGTGGGCGTTACGGGGATCGCTTATATCCACAAGTTGCAGCCCGCCCTTCTGATCCGCCACAAAAGCGGTATTTCCGGATACGGCGACACCGTTGGCATAGCCCGGCGTATCCACTGATTTGATTATCACAGGATGCGCGGGATCGTTCACATCCGCAATTTGCAGGCCCTTCTCTCCGTCGGCTACAAAAGCGAGACCGCCGGATACGGTGATTCCCCATGCAGAATCCGTCATTTCCAGGGAGCCGAGCATCTTTCTTTTGTTCCACACATCCGGAAACATGAGGACTTTGGTATTCTGATCAAAGCCGGTTCCGGTCAGCGTCACTTCCATGTCCTGCCCTGTCATCCCCAGGGTTTTTGAGACCGATTCCAGTTTCAGTTCTGCCCAAGCACCGGAACTGATAAACAGCATTCCGGCAATCATAACGAAAATCTGAATCGCCCTTATAAGAATTTTATCTGTTTTCATTTTGTTTCTCCTTTGCGGTCTGTCCGGCACAGTGCGGGCCGGGATTGTTTTGGTTGTCCCTTTTGGAAACATCTGCAATCTGAAACGAATATTTAATTATAGCATTTTCAGAATCGAATGTCAAGAGGGAAAATGTCTGCCTTTCCTCGGATGATTCACGCCGCGGCATTATGCTCCTTGCATATCAGTCCGAACCCTGATTCAAGGATTAAAAGATTTCCCTGATTCCGGTCAGATAAATGCTATATAAACCCGAACACACTGCCGGACAATTTTTCAGACTGCTCTGCCGAAACAGACACAAAACGG
>DYRK01000562.1 GCA_020718785.1 Desulfatirhabdium butyrativorans
TGACTTTAGAGGAAAATCGAAATGACACATCATAAACTTTTCAGAGGATTTATCTGCCTGCTGATGATTGCTGCTTCCGCGTCAGCAGCCGGGAATGCACAGACGCTTCCCGTAATCAGCGAAAAAAATGATTCTATTTTTAACACAGAGCCGCCGAAATCCGAACCGGCTCCGGCAAAAACTGAATCAAATCCTTTTAAATTGAGCATTCAGGCTGTTCCCGATACGGTATCCGCGGGACAGAGTATGAAAGTTCATGTAAGATTCGAGATTGCCCCGCGGCATCAGATTTATGCCAAAGAAACATCTGTAACTCCGATACCGGCTCTCGGTATTGTTTTCGGCGAGGTCAGAACTCTCACCCCGACCGTTGAAAAGAATGATCCATATCTGGGAATTATCCGGGTTTACAAAGAAAAAGCCGAATTCGAATTGCCGGTTTCGATAGACCGCTCTGTCGAACCGGGCGCGAAAACCCTGTCCGTGGAAGTCGCTTATACCGGATGTACCGAAGAAGTCTGCTTTTTGCCTGAAAAGAAAACACTGGAGGTGAATTTTACGGTTGTTCCGGGAACCGGCGCGGCTGCCTCTTCTCCGGTATCCGCGGATATCAAGGAAAAATCCGGCAACAATTCTTCGCTGGAAACAAACCCTTTCCGAAAAACAGCGGAAAAATTCGGACTCATCGGAGTATTGGCAGCGGCATTTTTCTGGGGACTTTTGGCAAGCCTTACGCCCTGCGTTTACCCCATGATTCCGATTACTGTGAGCGTCATCGGCGCGAACACCGCGGGAAGCATATTTCGGGGATTTATGCTTTCGGTCTGTTATGTGCTTGGAATGTCTCTGACATATTCGATATTGGGAACGGTTGCGGCTTTATCCGGAGGATTGTTCGGACAATACGCCGATCATCCCGCGGTGCGGATAATCGTAGCCGGCGTATTTGTGATACTGGCATTGAGCATGTTCGATTTCTTTTACATTCAGATGCCTTCGGCAATTTCATCGCGAATCGGAGAACGCAAAGGAACAGGACCCGTCGGCATATTTCTGACCGGCGCGGCTGCCGGAATGGTGGTTGGTCCATGCGTGGGTCCGATGCTGGTGGGATTGCTGATTTATATCGCGGCAGTCGGGAGCAAAATTCAGGGATTTCTGATTTTATGGAGCTTTGCGCTGGGGCTTGGAATGATCTTTCTGGTGATCGGCACATTTTCAGGCGCGGCAGCGTCATTGCCCAGAGCCGGAATGTGGATGGAAAAAATCAAGCATTTTTTCGGCGTATTGCTGCTCGGTGCAGCCCTGTATTATATTGAACCGCTGATTCCGGAGAAGATATTCGATCTGATTCTCGGAAGTTTTATGATCGGTATCGGCGTATTTATCGGCGCGCTGGATACTTTGAACGCCGAATCCGGTTCATGGAAGCGATTATGGAAAGCCGCGGGGATTGTATTTCTGGTTTTGGGAATCGCTTATGCGGCAAAGTTTACGATGAATGAACAGATGCAGGTTCCGACAAATGCCGCGTCGCTCAAAGGAATTGTCTGGCTGAATGACGAAGCCGCGGGGCTGTCTCGTGCCGCGGCGCAGAATCAGCCGGTGATGATTGATTTTACAGCCGAATGGTGCGCTGCCTGCAAAAAGCTGGAACGCGAGACTTTTATCGCTCCGGATGTGATCAAAATGTCCGAACAGTTTGTCTGCGTTCGGATAGATTTTACGGACGCGGCAGAGCCGGAAGTCAGATATCTTCAGAAAAAATACGGGGTCAGGGGACTGCCGACCATTATCTTTGCGGATTCTCAAGGCAATGTGCTGCTGGAGCGGTCTGTCACCGAATTTGTAAAACCGGAAAAGCTGCTGGAGCGGATGCGTCAGATTCGGCAGGGTTTATAAAAAAACCTTTGCTTTTTTGGGGAACATCTATTATGAAAAAGTTTCAATTTGGCAGATGGAAAAGTTCGGGCAGAATACAAGAACAAAGGAATTTACAGAAAATGAAATCAAAAATGAGTCGTATGATCGGCATAGTGTTTTGTGTATTAATAATAGGGTTTCCCGGGGGATGCAGTTCTGCGGACAATTCCGCCTCATCGGACGTCATAAAATGGTATGGTCACAAAGAGGGAACAGAACGCGGGAAAGCCGAAAAGAAAAATGTGTTTGTCAATTTTTATGCAGTATGGTGCGGTTATTGCAAAAAAATGGATAATGATACCTTTAAGGATGCGCGGGTCATCAAGTATCTGAACGAGAATTTTATTTCCGTAAAAGTTGATACGGACAAGGAACCTAACATCGCAAAGGAATATTATGTTCAGGGGCTTCCCACAGCATGGTTTCTTTCCAAAAGCGGGGAAAAAATCAGCAATCTGCCGGGATATGTGCCGTCCGATATGTTTATGAATATTCTGAAATATATCCAGAGCGACAAATACAAGGAAATGAATTTCAAGAAGTTTTTGGACACTATGTAAAAGGACGAAATTTTTCGCCCCTACAGAAACCGGCCATATCCGCGGCGCGGATTATGACCAAATCGCAAAGGAGGTATTTATGTTAAGAAAAGTTTCTTTGAATTTCGTATGGTTGTTTCTTATTCTCGGAATGGTTGTGATGACTTCACAGCCAGTTTTTGCTTTGTGGATAATAGTCCGGCCCACCACCAACGGAACGACAGACCCTGTGCCGCAGGTGCAGTATAATTGTACCGCGGGTACAGATGTGCCGGTTAAGATTATTCCCAATGCCGGATACATAGTGAATACAGTCTTTGTGGATAGCACCAGCTCTGCTGATACTGCTGATAAATTGGGAAAACTCGAATACGACGCGGACGGCGTCGGAGCTACTTATACATTCATAAATATATCCGGTGATTCACACAATATGACTGTAAGTTTTAAGCTGGCTCCGGCAAACAAGTATTCGGTAACAGTTTCAGCAGGAAGCGGCGGAGTTATCACCCCCGCGCTCACTCCGATTACTGTTTATGAAGGTCAAACCCGGAAATTCACCCTGACTCCGAATGATGGATACGTGGTGGGTGACCTTACCTTGAACGCCGTGTCTGTAATAGAGAATGTCGAACTCGATGAAACAAGCGGAGTGGGAACTTATACCCTTTCCGGCATCACAGCGGGCAGTGCCTTGAACGCCACTTTCAAGAAAAAATTTACCATAACTGCCACAGCCGGGGAACATGGAAAGATCGAACCGGCTGAAATCATAGTGGAAGAAGGGGATAAACCGGAGTTTACCATAACACCTGATGCCGGATACGCTATTGATAAAGTTACGTTGGACGGTGTTGAGGTAACAAACAGCGTAACCGACAGCAAGTATCCTCTCCCTCCGGCATCTGCCGATCATAAAATTCATGTCACCTTTAAAGCACTTCCGCCGGTTCAGCACAAAATTACTGCTTCGGCAGAAGAAAACGGAACCATTGCACAGATCGGGGATGTAATGGTGGACCATGGGAAAAGTCAGGTCTTTACCATCACGCCGACCGGCAATTATCAGGTGTTTGACGTTCTCGTGGACGGCGCATCTGTCGGCGCAAAAGCTTCTTATACCTTTGAAAATGTTATCGCGGATCATACGATAAACGCGACATTTCATCTTCCCGGAGATGCTGACGGCAGCGGAGACTTGAACCTCAAAGATGCGGTTAAGCTTCTTCAAACCGGAACAGGAAAGTAGCATTATCGTAGGGGCATGTCGGCGACATGCTCTTTCTGTTATACTTAACGCTGTCATAAATTGCACTTTTGAAATCTTCCGTAAAACGGTTTTGCAAACCGTTTCCGCGGCAAAACGATTTGCAAAATCGTTTTACAGAAGCGCAAATCATGTATGCGGGCAGCATAATCAAGATTAATTTATCCGGAGCGCAAGGTTGCCTTGC
>DYRK01000563.1 GCA_020718785.1 Desulfatirhabdium butyrativorans
ACAGAAATGTCTGACCCGCCGAATCTTATAAATCATAATGGTCGGTCGCTTATCTGAAACGATTTGCGTCTGTTTTAAGCCCGGGCGTTTTACGGCAGATTTCAAAAGCGCAGATGTCGGAATAACCTTATACTTGCTCAATATCCCAGTCGGAGATAATCTGTATGAAGTATGAATTCAATGAGAACGAAGCAAAAGAAGTCATAAAAGAATATCACTCTGTCCATCAGGCACTTGCTCTGAGGATTTACACATCCCGTCTTATCGGCAGAAATCCGGATATGGTACTTCACGGCGGGGGAAATACCTCGGTCAAACTGAAGCTGAAAAACATTTTCGGAGATGAAGAAGATATCCTGTTTGTAAAGGGCAGCGGGGCGGATTTGGCGTTTATCGGTCCCGAAGGTTTTGCAGGATTGAAATTGAATTTTCTTCAGAGACTTCGGACACTCGAAAATCTCACAGATGAGGAAATGGAGAATCTGCTGCGAACTCATAAAACCGATGCAAACGCTCCTGATCCCTCGGTTGAAGCCCTGCTTCATGCTTTTCTTCCTCATAAATATATAGACCATACCCATGCAGACAGCATTCTGATTTTGACTCATCAGAAAAACGGACAGGAATTTGTGAGAGAAGTTCTCGGCAGCAAAGCCGCAGTTGTGCCTTATCTCAAATCCGGTTTTCCGCTTGCAAAAGGGGTTATCGGATGCTATGAAAGCAATCCCGATGCCGAGGCTGTTGTTGTGCTGAATCACGGAATATTCACTTTCGGCGATGATGCTGAGACAGCCTATATGCGGATGAGCGGTTATGTGTGCCGGGCAGATGCCTATATCAGATCGAAAGCCGGAACCCGGAACCAGGGAGTCAATCTTCGGGAAGCGGATTTGAAAAGTAAAACAGCGCGCTTTGTTCAAACTGCGCGAGGGGCATGTGCCTATCCGGATAAAGAAGGCAGACTTCGGCGATTCTGTGCAGAAATCCGCCGGGAACGAGACATCACAGATATCTCGCTGTCAAAACAGGCTTCGGAAATCTGCCGGTCAGGTGTGCTGACTCCGGATCATGCCATCCGCACAAAGAATCGGTATGTCTTTATTGAGCATATCCCTGATGACGACGAATCGCTTAAAAAAAGTGTTACTGCGGCTGTGGAGACATATAAAGCCGAATATGGACGTTATGCCCAGGCGCATATAAAAGACAAAACTGTCGGGCATCCGGACCCTTTTCCGAGAGTATTTCTCGTCTCAGGGCTGGGACTTGTCACGCTGGGATTTACGCGAAAAGATGCCAAGATTGCTGCGGATATTGCCGAGCATACGCTCAGGGCAAAATACATATCCGATACTATCGGAGCGTATGAACCCATTTCCGAATCCCATGTTTCCGATATGGAATTCTGGCCTCTTCAGCAGAAAAAGTTAGGCAAAGCTCCGGTTCCGGCTTTGCAGGGACAGATTGCCTTAGTGACCGGCGCGGGCGGAGCCATAGGATTCGGGATAGCAGACCGTCTGCTCCATGCCGGCGCAGCAGCAGTTCTGACAGATATTGACGAAACCGGTCTGCAAAAAGTCCGTTCCATTCTCGCTGAGAGATACGGTGACACACAAGTAGAAACAATAGTCTTTGATGTGAGCGATTATAATGCCGTTTCAGACGCTTTCACGGAAATCGGACAGCGACTCGGCGGAATTGATATTCTCGTTCCCAACGCGGGGCTTGCCCATGTCTCAAAGATCGAATATCTGGAACCGGCAAAATTCATGCAGGTCGTATCTGTCAATCTCATGGGAACATTCAATGTTATCAAGGCTTCTGTGCCTGTTTTCAGGCGGCAGGGAACCGGCGGCAATATTGTAGTCATCAGCACCAAAAATGTCTTTGATCCGGGTGCGGCTTTCGGAGCCTACAGCGCATCCAAAGCAGCAGCCCATCAGATATCGAAAATAGCCGCGCTGGAATTGGCTGAACTGGGGGTCAGAGTCAATCTGATCAATCCGGATGCCGTGTTCGGCGATGAATCCGTATCATCAAAACTCTGGGATATGATCGGACCGGATCGGATGAAGTCCCGCGGGCTTGATCCGGCAGGGCTGAAGGAATACTACCGTCAGAGAAATCTGCTGAAAGCAACGGTTCATGCCGGGCATGTGGGAAATGCCGTGGTCTTTTTTGCCGGCGATCTCACGCCGACTACCGGTGCGACGCTTCCGGTTGACGGCGGAAATTCTGCGGCATTTCCGAGATAGTAAAGCGAATGGAGGATATATGTTTCTGAATCACATCGCATTGGTTTGCAGTTCCCAAGAGAACAGCGACAGGTTTTATCAGGGCGTATTGGGACTGAAAAAAATGCAGTCCAAAGTCGTAGCTGCGGATCTGTCTGAAAAGATTTTCAACCTGAACTGTTCATATCCGCTCATCAATTATGCGGATGAGCATATCAAATTCGAGATTTTCATATCAGAACAAAAGGATATCGAAGTCAGAAGAATTTCTCATGTCTGCCTTGAAGTAGTGAATATGGAGATATTTTTGGCAAAATGTGCCGAGATGAATGTTGAGATACTCAGAATCCCCAGGGGCGAATCTGTTTATATTTTTGTCAGAGATTATGACGCAAATTTGTTTGAAATAAAAGAAAAAAAAGGAGAATAACAAAATGGCTGACCTTGACGGCGCAAAAGAGGCGAAAAGTTTTTACACGGATATTCCCCAGAAAACAGAGGGTTTTTTTCTCAAAGGTTCCGATTCGCTGGATTGGGGAATGAAAAACCGGCTGTCCCGGATTTTCAACCCCGAATCGGGCAGAACAGTTATGCTGGCTGTGGATCACGGATATTTTCAGGGACCGACTACCGGACTGGAACGCATAGATATCAATATCTTGCCGCTGGTGAAGTATGCCGATACCCTGATGCTCACGCGAGGAATTCTGAGAAGCATTGTTCCGGCTTCTACGACTAAATCAATTGTGCTGAGAGTCACGGGAGGAACCAGCATCCTCAAAGAGCTTTCCAATGAAGAGATTGCCGTTGATATCGAAGATTCCATCCGGCTGAATGTCTGCGCGATGGCGGTTCAGGTTTTTATCGGCGGTGAATACGAGAAGCAAAGTATTACTAACATGACCCGGATGATAGATATCGGAACCCGCTACGGTATTCCTACGCTGGCTGTCACTGCCGTAGGCAAGGATATGGCAAGAGATGCCCGTTATTTCCGGCTTGCTACGCGTATCTGTGCGGAACTCGGGGCGCATTATATCAAGTCCTACTATATCGAAGACGGCTTTGATACGGTCACAGCCTGCTGTCCGGTTCCCATTGTGATTGCCGGAGGCAAAAAGATTTCCGAATCCGACGCCTTGAAAATGGCTTACAATGCAATTCAGCAGGGGGCAGGCGGCGTTGATATGGGCAGGAATATTTTTCAGTCAGAATGTCCTGCGGCAATGATTCAGGCGGTCCGGGCTGTGGTTCACCATAACGAAAAGCCGGAAAAGGCCTTTGATCTCTATAAGACTTTGAAGAATCAGCAGTAATGCCAGAGATAAAACCGGATATTTCCTCGCGGAGTGCTGAAATGCCGATTTTATAAGATGGGTTCAGCACTCCTCCTTAACTTAATGGCAGTGAAGCCCCGGCCGGGCTGCCGGACTGACTTTCCGCAGCGAGGGCGGATCGTTTCAAAGTCCGGAGTGCAGAAATTGTATTTTTGCAAAAAAGCATATTGCAAAAAAACGGCTTGCAAAGCCGTTTTACAGTAAAACGATTTTCCAAATCGTTTCTCTTCTGCCGGAACAGACACAAAACGGCTTGCAAAGCCGTTTTACTGTAGAATAGTCAGGTCAGATATTAGACATTTTCGGAAATAAGGAATCAGTGCCATACCGGCTCCGGGCCTTT
>DYRK01000059.1 GCA_020718785.1 Desulfatirhabdium butyrativorans
TCAGTTTTGCGCCGATTGGACTGCTGTTGTCAATGGTGGCAATCAGGGCGACATTCCCCAAATCTCCGGTATCGAGGATGACGTTGTGGTTCACGCCCCGGTCATCAGCGACAGAAAGTCTGACATCGCTTTCTTTGAACCGTGCCGGAGATCCGTCCTGAATTTTTCCGTAATCCCAGCAAAGAATCCAGACCGTTTTCATGTCATCCAATTTGGTAATCCGCATGATTTCTTCATTGTCGCCGCCTTTGTCGCCAACGCCTTCGTCTCCGCTCAACTGCATAAAAGGAAAAGCGTTCAGATCACCCAGATCGCCGAAATAAACAAGGCCGCTTTTGCCGGATTTGTCCTCATACGCCGCGGCAAGATCAAAATCAGCCGCGGTGGTCCATTTCATGGAAACCATCAGTTGCTTGAAACTGCCGACATTGGCCGAGGTACCCTTTTGTTTAAGTTCCATCTGTATTGTCTCCTTGTCGTTGAGAGTTGTATCCGATAGAAAATAATATAAATTTCTAAAGCTTAGGACTTACACACTTGAATTTGTTTTCCTGATTGATCGGCGTCTGTAAACGCGGTTTTCCCCTTTTGTAAAGGGGGATCAAGCGGGCCGTTTTATTAAAATCGGGCAGCAGCTTGCACAGAAATCCCCTTTACAAAAGGGTGAAGCACAGGACTGCGTCGACAGTAATGCAAAGGGGAATTATAGAGGAATATCCGAGAAAGTGTCAAACAGAAAGTGACTATCATCAATTCGGAGTGCAAAAAACAGAGCGCAACGATTTTTGGGCTTGGGAAATCCGAACCCCAGTTCGGATTTGTTCCCTCGTTCCCAAGCCGGGGCTTGGGAACGAGGAAAGGCCTGCGATTGGCTCACACCGAAGCAGATTCCGGAGGAAGGCGGACTACCAGCACCGGCTTGGAGCATTTGCCGATCACTCCCCGGGCGACGCTTCCGATCATCGTCTCTGCCAGTTTCCCATGTCCATGGGTTCCCATAATCACGAGATCGTAATTGTCCTCTTCAGCCGAGGAAACGATCTGCTGAACAGAATCTCCTGTTTTTACAATAATATCTCCTTCGGATAAAGGACAATGCGGAATTTCTTTTATCACTTCCTGAGAAGTCTGATGAATCCGGTTCCGAATTCGGGCTTTAGCGTCGGCAATTTCGCTTTTATTGAAATCTTCCCCGGTTTCAACCTGTTTGGAAATATCTGTTCCCGCGTCCGAAGACAGTTCTTCCAGACGATCCGGAACCACATGCAGCACCGTAACCTTTGCCCCGTATTTTCCGGCAATACTGCAGGCATAGCGCACGGCATGACGGGCAGTCTGAGACAGATCGGTTGCATAAAGAATTCGTCTGATATCCGGGATCATCGGACCTTCCGAAGAACAAATCGGGGCTTGTGGCTGAGGTTTTACAGGAGCCGCGGGACTTTCTTCGGGAACCGGTCCGAAAAATCTGTCCGTAAACCGGACATACCAGGCTGCGGACTGCACCTGAATCACATAGGCAAGGGCGATAACCAAAGCCGCGCCCGATCCCTGTGTTCCGAAAGCATTGACGGCAATTGCCAAAGCAATGGAAAGATTTCGCATCACCGAGCCGTAAACCAAAGCAATCGCGTCTCCTCTGGGCAGAAACACTTTTCCGATAAAAGTGCTGAGAACATAATTGAAGACATAAATCAGAGAAAGCGGAATCAGAATAAGGACAAGCAGTTGCGGTGAATCTGCAACAGCCCGGGCTTTGAGCGCAATGGCAATAAAGACGATTCCGACAACCCCCAGAGTGGAGATCGCGGGAAAACGCGGGGCCCAGCGATGCTGAAATTCTTTCATTCCGTATTTTTTTACCAAAGCCTGCTGGGTCAGATATCCGGCAATCATGGGAATGAAAACAATAACCGCTATCTGCTGAATCACCGCCATGATATTCACCTCGATATTCGCGCCCATCAGAAATTTCACGTAAAAGGGCGTGGCGACAGATCCTAAGGTCAGACCGACCACGGTCATTTTTACTGCTGCCTCGACATTTCCCTTTGCAAAGCCGGTCCATGAAATTGTCATGCCGCTGGTGGGGACAAGTCCTGCCAGCAGCAGACCCAGCGCCATATAAGGCTGATTTCTGAAAAACAGAATTCCCGTTCCGAAACAGACAAAAGGAACGATTCCGAAATTTATAAACTGGGTCAGAACCTGCGCTTTCATGTCCCCGCCCTCAAAGACCTTTTTGATCTTCAAAGTGACCATCATGGGATAAACCATAAGAAAAGTAAAGGGAATAATCAGATTTTTCAGAAAACCCGCGTTGAAGCTGATCCCGAAAACAAATCCGAGAATCATCATCAGCGGAATGGCAGTCACCAGATTTTTGTTGACCAGCCCGAGATATTTCCACATATTTTCCTCTCTTGCGAATATCGCTTTCACTTCGTAAGATATTTCTCATTTTTTATTTTCAAAGCAGAAATCAGTTTTTCCGCCTCGTTTTTTGTCAGACCGATGTTTTGCAAATGCAGGACAGATTCTTCCAGTGCGATGTGAAAAAATTTTCTTCTTGCATCGGGCGGCTGTTTTGCAACTTCCTCCCAGTTTTTCATCCGGTTTTTCTCCAGAGCAGATTTGATTCCCAGCCTGAACGCGCCCTTGAAAACCATGACCTCGACATGAGGAAAGATTTTGTTCGCAAGGGATCCCAGTTCGCCGATCTTTGTCTCCTGTCTTTTGCTTCCGACAACGGGTCCCATTTCTGCACCTCCTTTTTGCTAAGTACGGACTTTCGCAATTACACCCCTGGCAGGGCGGGCAGAGCCTGATTTATCGGACGCAGGCAGACAAAGGTTCTCAGGCTCTGCCCGCCCTGCTTTTTCCAATCTTTACCGGCGGCGTATTTATGAAACTCTTTACTAAGGGGTCGAATGAGCGCCGAAATGAATTTTCGGTGCAACATTGCAAGATGTTAAAATTTCATCCCGCCTTTTCTTCTCTCTTTTTCTGCTTATGAATAAACCAGATCGGACAGGCAGAGCGAAATTTGCAGTATATCTCCGGATCACGGCATTTCAGACATTCTCCGCACATATACACTTCGTGCTTCATACAGATAAAAGGGGTATCTCTGTCAGGATGATTGACGCATTTTCCCATTTTCACCTAACTCCCTGATAAGGTGAGAGGTTCGAGATCAGGGGTCAGAGGAAATACCTCTGACCCCTGACCTCGGCGGTGAATGCCAAGTTCTGCCGCCTTTCAAACTGTTGCTTTCACAATGTCCGGAACAATGTCAGACCATCCCAGCGGCATAAAATGAATCCCCTGAGCCATGGGCTTGATTTCCCGAATGAGCCTGATCGTAATTTCAACTGCTTTTTTCTTGCGGTCTTCTTTGGAAACGCTGCCCATTTCTTTGATAATCCAGTCCGGGACATTGACCCCGGAGACATTTTCGTTCATAAATTTTCCCATCTGCGGAGATTTGACAATCACAATACCGTACTGAATCGGAACTCCGAATTTGTCGGTTTTCTTTGTCATCCGTTCAAAAACAGCGGGATCATAAACTGCCTGAGTCTGAAAAAACTCTGCGCCGGCTTCGATTTTTTTCTCCATTTTGAGCAGTTGCAGATCGAGCGGCTCGAAATTCGGATTCACCACCGCGCCCAGCGCGAGATTCGTTGACTGCGTGAGCGCATTGCCCATCATGTCGCGGCCCTCATTGAGACCTTTGGCAATTTTGAGCAACTGCACCGAGTCAATATCAAACACGCTTTTGGCGGATTTGTGGTCGCCGAGACTGGTATAATCGCCGGTCAGGCAAAGCACATTGTCAATGCCCAGCGAACACGCACCCAGAAGATCGGACTGCAAGGCAATCCGGTTTCTGTCCCGGCAGGTCATCTGATAAATCGGCTCGAATCCGCGTTCTTTCAGTCTGACCGATGCTGCAAGAGAACCGAGACGCATGACTGCGCTCTGATTGTCGGTTACGTTGATGGCATGAATATGTCCCCGGACCATTTCCGCTTCCTGCGCGCACTGGGGAAGTTTGCCTCCTTCGTTGCTTCTCAGACAGCCTTTGACAGGACCTACTTCGCTGGTGATCACAAACTCGCCTTTGTCGAATAATTCGGTCAGCTTCATTCTACCCTCCTTTCTTTGATATTGAGCCTGCGGGGTTTTGCCATTTTGCTGTAATCTTTGGGCGCCATGAACCGGCGCAGTTTGTCCAATTCTCCCAGGGCAGCCATCCGGTTATAAATCAGAATCCACGCGCAGTATCGCTCCGAATCCACTTCGCATTTGCCGTCCTGCGCTCCGCCGCAGGGTCCGTTGAGAAGACTTTTGGCGCATTTTGTGACCGGGCATATTCCGCCGGTTTCGTTCAGAATACATTCGCCGCATTCCTGACACTGCTCAATGGCCAGTTCTCCCATGATCAGTGTATCCATGTGTCCGACAGAGTCCAATCCCACTTTTACGGGAATTGTCAGATCATAATCTTCAATGACTTTGCGGGTGATCTGCACCGCGCCGCCGCATCCCAGAACCAGCACAGCATCCGCGGACTTCAGTTTGTCCAAATGCGGATCCAGCGCGGTTTTGGTTTTGCCCACATAGCAGGTACGCTCCGGAGACAGGGCAAAGAGTACAGTTTTGCCTTTTTCTTTTAATTTTTCAGCCATTTCAACGACCTGATCGCTGCCGCCGGTCATGCAGACTTTGGCGCAGCCGTCGCAGCCGATAACTGCCACTTTTTCATAATTTTCCAGAGCCCTGCTGATTTCTTCAAAGGGCTTGGGAGTGGTTCCGATCATTTTTTCCTCTCTTTCCGAACAGGTTCTTCCGCTTCTTTTTTCAGACAAATACGGTAAAACGCACTTTGGTCCTCGATTTCTGCAATCCGATACTGAAATCTGTTCAAAACTCGAAACAGTTCTTCCCGGGTATCCGAATCATCCCCTTGTATTTCAAGTATCTCCCCGGGTTTTATTTTTCTGAAAGCCTGAGTGACTTTAAGAAATGTGATCGGCGCGATTGCGCCCCGGATATCCAGACGATGAATATTTTTCCGCATATAAAAGCCTCTGTTTATCTCTTTATGCAAGGTTTGTGCCGGTTCCGAAAGCGGGCAATTATTTCCTGGGGGCTTGCCGATTTTTTCCGTAGGGGCTTGCCGGCGGCAAGCCCTGAGGCCTGAATATTCTTTCCACCGTCATAATCTGCGCTTTCCGAATTTTCTGTAAAACGATTTTGCAAATCGTTTTGCCGATAAAACGGTTTGCAAAACCGTTTTACAAAAGCTCAATTTATGCCGGTGGTTAGTATAAATCGAAAAAATATTTACATCTGTAATTCTGATTTACACTTGACATCTGTAAAGGCTTTGCATATTTTCAGCAGAATGAAAACAGAAGGACTGAAAAGCAATGTTTGAAAAAGAACTCAGCCGATATTGGAAGACCATCCTTGAAACCATGGCAGACGGTCTGATGGTCGTGGACCCGGAAGGCGTGATCGTTTCGGTGAACAGCGCGATGGAAAAGCTCACCGGCTACGACAGAAAAGAACTTGTAGGACAATCCTGCGAAATATTGGGCTGCGATATCTGCATCCGGGAAAGGACCGAGGGCATAGACAAACATTGCGCTTTGTTCAAAGAGGAAAATATCAGACGGGCAAGATGCTCTTTGCGGAAAAAAAACGGAACCCTGCTGTATGCAATCAAAAACGCTTCGCTTTTAAAGGACGGCAAGGGAAATGTCATCGGCGGCGTGGAGACTCTAAACGATCTGAGCGAAGTGATGAACCGGGAAAAGCTGATTTCGAATTTGCGCCGGGAACTGGACCGCAAAAACAGCTTTCACGGGATTATCGGCGCATCGCCGGTCATGCAGCAGTTGGCAGACCTCGTTTCCGGCGCTGCACGTTCCGATGCGCCGCTTGTGATTTACGGAGAAAGCGGCACCGGAAAAGAACTGGTGGCAGAAGCGGTTCATAAACTCGGATCCCGTCAGAAAGGTCCTTTTATCAAAGTAAACTGCGCGGCTTTGAATGAATCCCTTCTGGAAAGCGAACTGTTCGGTCATGTCAAAGGCGCGTTTACCGGCGCTGGACAGGCCCGGATCGGCCGTTTCGAAGCGGCGAATCACGGCGATATTTTTTTGGATGAAATCGGCGATATTCCGGCTTCGGTTCAGGTAAAACTGCTGCGGGTCCTCCAGGAAAAAGAAATCGAGCGGGTCGGGGATCACAGACCCGTTTCCACGGATGTCCGCGTCATTTCGGCGACAAATAAAGACCTGATGAAACTTGTGGAAGAGGGCCGGTTCCGCGAGGATCTGTATTACCGCATCGGCGTCATTCCCCTTTATATTCCGCCCTTGAGGGACCGTCGCGAGGATATTCCTTTGCTCATCAATTCCTTTATCAACCGCATCCGGCTGAAGACGGAAAAAAATATTTTCGGAATGTCTCAGGCTGCTTACGAACTGCTGAATGTCTATAAATGGCCCGGAAATGTGCGCGAGCTGATCAATGTCATCGAATATGCCTTTGTGCTTTGCCCCGGCGGAGATATTCTGCCGGAACATCTTCCGCGTTCCCTGAACGCGCATACCCGCCGGTTCAAAGAAAAACTGCACAGTCCGGATCCGAATGCTGCAAAACTTCATATCGGCAGAAAAAAAAATAATGATATGTCCCAAAGAGACTACGCTGAAAAACGGCAACAGGTAATTGATGCGCTTGCCTCGGCGCAGGGAAACAAGGCGCAGGCAGCACAGATGCTTGGGATCAGCAGAGTTTCCTTATATAACCGGCTTAAAAAATACAATATTCAGACTCGTAAAACGGTTCTCGCCTGATTCTGCAGAACGATTTTTCAAAACGTTCTGCCAACCGCCGATAAAACGATTTGCAAAATCGTTTTACAAAAATGCAGCGCGCAGTATCATTGCAGAAATCAGTAAATCACAGGAATAATGAACCACAGCCACGCGCTCATCATCAGCGCGCCGATGAGATTCAGAAAGAATCCTGAAATAAGCATGATCCGGAAAGAGGTTCCTGCCATTTCCCCGAATGCCAGCGCATTGCATGGCGTGGCAACCGGCGTCATAAAGGCACAGGTCGAAGCCAGAGACACGGCAAACATCAGCGGCAGCGGAGAGATATGACAGGCATCTGAAATAAAGTAGGCGATTGGGAAAAAAGCAGTTGAAACCAATGTGTTGCTTAATATTTCGGTAAGGAAAATCACGGTCATGGTGATAGACAGCATAATGATAAAAGGAGAAATTGTCGGAGAAATCATTTTCAGCAGCAAATCTGCAACCATCTGATCCAACTGGAAAAAACGGACAATGAAAACAAAGGCTGCAAGAATGCCCAGAAAGAAAATACCGCGCTTGGGAAATCCCTCGATCATGTCTTTAGGATGCAGCAGCGGCTCGGATTCCGGATCGAGAGGATGAATAAAGACCGCATAAATAAAACAGATGAAAAAAATTATGCAGGCCGGAGTATCAAAGGGCTTGAAAGCGGGAATCAGTTCTTTTAAAAGCGACTCGGTTATCCAGAAGGTCAGAAACACATAAAACAGAATCATTCCTGACTGTTGCTTCAGGGACAGCCTGTTGTGATGCTCCGGGAGATTCAACGAAAGAGTGATGTTCCGCGCTGTTTTTGGTATAGCCAGAAATACCAACAGTATCCATGCAGCAGACAAAAAGAGAGTCACCAGCGGAAGCGACCATATAAACCAGTTGAAAAAGCCGATCTGTTCCCGTCCGGCTACACTATAGACATCCAACGCGGCGATCAGCAGCAGATTTGCCGGACTGCCGATCAGCGACCCCATGCCGCCGATATTTGCCCCGTAAATCACGGACAGAGTCAGCGCAGTTGACAAGCCTTGTCCGTGAACCTGCGAAACAGTTTCCTGTTCAATCGTCTTCAGCACCGGCAGAAGAATCAGAACGGTGACGGCATTGGGGATGAAAAAAGAAAGCAGCGCGGAGGTGACAAGAATATACAGGCATATAAGGTCCGGTCTGCCGCGGCTTTTCTGCACGCTCCGGAATACAAAAATGTCTGTCAGGCGTGTAACGACAAGTATCCGGCAGATCAGATAGCCCTGGGAAAACATCAGGACAAGAGGCAGCCGGAGCCAGAGATAGGAGTATAAGTCAGCAGGATTTTCCATGTTGAATCTTGAAGGGTGTGTAGGACGATTTTGCAAATCGTCCTTTTGATGAAACGATTTGCAAAATCGTTTTACAATTGAAAAGCGCATGCAGCACGATGTTGCAAATCGTTTTACAATTGATTATTTGGGAATCGTTATGGGCATTCCCAGCAGGGGCCAGATCACCAGTACCGCCAAAGCGATAACAGCCATCAGGATAATACTGGCAACAACACCGTACATGAAAAATTCTCCGGGCGTAAACTGCTTTGAGTCATAGGCAATGGCATTGGGAGCCGCGCCCACCAGCAGGAGAAAGGGCATACCTGCCGTTGCCAGAGACGCAAAGAAGATCGCTTCGGCTGACACTCCGAGATAGGGAGCAATCACCAGCGCAACCGGCAGGGAAATAGCAATGGCTGCCACATTCATGATGAAGTTTGTCATAATCATGACAAAAAATGCAATGCTCATAATGAAAATAAAGCTGTTGGCTTCCTTGAACAGAACCAGCCAGTTGACCGCGAGCCATTTTGCCGCTTCGGTTTCCCAGAGACAGAAGCCTATGCTCATTGCGCCTGCAAAGAGCAGAATAATGTTCCAGGGAATTTCTTCAAGATCGTCCAATGTCAGAATGTTCAGAACAAAAAACAGAATGGTGGAAATGAGGATAATAGCGGTCTTGTCTATCGGATCCAGAGCCTTGACAAATGATTTCAAAGACAATACCACTATACACAGGAAAATAATCGTCGCGGCAACAATTTCATTCCGTGTGATTCCGCCCATCTGGGCATTGAGCATTTTGGCTCTTTCCCTCAGTCCGGGAATGACTTTTTTCTCGGGTTTGAGAAAGATCATGAAAAATCCCCAGAGCAGAAAGACCATGAGCCAGCCCACCGGTGCCATATAGTAGCTCAATTCGAAAAAGCTGACACTTTTTCCCGTTATGTCATTGAGAAATCCGAGAGCCACAGCTCCGCGTGCTGCTCCGAGAAGGGTGATGATGCTTCCCGCACCCGCGATGTATGCCATGCCGATAAACAGCCCTTTTCCGAATTTCGTGGGTTTGTCGCCTTCTCCGTAAAGGCTGTAAATCGCCAGCAAGAGTGGGTAAATCGTGGCAGCCACTGCCGTATGCGCCATAATGTGGGTCAGCGCGGCCATAACGACAAAGCAGCCCAGATAAATCATGCTGGTTTTTTCACCCACAATAATCAGCATCTTGTATGCCATCCGTTTGGTCAGCCCGGTTTTGGTGAAAACCAGACCGATGACCACCGATGCAAAGATGAACAGCACCGAGGGATCCATAAAATCCTTGAAAGCCACTTTTGCCGGACGGATCATGAACAGTGCCTGAAGCACGCCGATGGCAAGACTGGTGACGCCGATGGGAACGACTTCGAATACCCACCATGTACCGGCAAGCAGAAATACCGCGAGCGCGCCTTTGCCCTCTTTGGTCAAAGGAAAATGCTTTCCCATAGGATCCACCGCGTCGGGCCAGGGCGGCGAATAGTAAACCACTGCAAAAAGAATTACCCCGGTGATCAGAAACAGAGCGCGTTTCCAATCGAAATTAACGGTTTTGCCTCTCAGATCATTTGCCATTTGAAAAGTTCCTCCTTAATTATACTCACCGCTGTCATCAGTTGCGCTTTTGTAAAACGCCAAAAACTTAAAACAGACGCAAGTCGTTTTATCGGCAAAACGGTTTGCAAAACCGTTTTACGGAAGCGCAGATTATTCCGGCGGGCAGTATAATTCCTTTCTTCCGATTCAGAACAAATTATTTGACCGCCCCGATATGGCAGCTTGTGATTTCCTGAAACACTGCCATGAACACATCTGTCAGCCTCAGTATTCCCACGATATTTCCCTTTTTGTCCGCCACGATCAGGGACTGATGATGTCCCATGACCAACTGATTGATTGCTTCATCCAAACCGGCATCTTCCTCGACATATTCGCCTTCGCCCGGAGTGTACATAAAGCTTTTCACATGGATTTCACTTGCTTTTTTGCAGACATCTCTGAGAGGTCTGTCCCAGAGTTTGAACTGCTCAAGCAGGGATTTCTGGAACTGACGCCCGAAACCGAAACGCGACAGAGAATCGCCCTTGTCTGTCATCTGTCCATATTTGGGTTCCAGTGCTTTCAATATATCCAACTGACTGACTTTGCCCACGATTTTTTTATTCTCGTCATATACGAGAACAGCCCGGTGGGGATAGCGGCTTTTATTAAAATCCTGATGAGCCTTTTCAAGTGCCATGACAGCCTCATACAGGGTGGCCTCCCTGGAAACGGTTGCATATTCGGCAAGAGGCACCATCAAATCTTTCACAGTCATTGTTTTCATTTCATTCTCCTAAAAAATTGAAATCATTATCTCCGGAGTGCAAAAATAGAGCGAAGCGGTTTTTTGCACTGGCAAACCCGCCCTGCCGAATTTTTTGAAATATATGCAAAAAACCGCTACGCTCTATTTTTGCACTCCGGATTTATAATACTTTCAAATACTAACTATCCTTTTTTCTTGATTAAGGCAAGGATTATTTTGAAAATTCGAATTCCGATATGATTCAGGCAGATTATCGGATTCCTGAGACTAGGCCTTCAGGATTTTTTCCAAAATGATTTTCGTGATCATGTAGGTCGGCCGGACGCCTTCTCTGCCCATACTCCCTGATGCCAAAGTCTGGCCGCTTACAAGCGGATTGTCCGAGGCATAATAGGCATAGCGGACTTTAACATCCGCGGAAATATGCCCCCGGATGATCGCGGCATTGATGGCGCGCTGATAATGCCCGCCTTCCATTTCCAATCCCACAGCCTTCCAGCTCGTGGTCTGGAATTTCTCAAGCACATCTCTGTTTTGAAGTGAAGTACCGAGAACCGTCACAATAATGCCTGTGTAAACATCCGCGGAACTGTCAAAATCTTCTTTTTTCAGATCATTGTGAACAATATAATTATGCGGCGTGCCTTCGAGAACATGAGCGGTAGCCAGCATGATATCCCCTTTTTTGCCGGGCAGAATCCCGGCTTTGCCCATCACGGATACCGACCTGACGTTGAATTTCAGCAGACCGTCTTTGGTCTGAAGCGGACACAGAAGCTCGTCCATCACTTCGAATGCCTGAGTTCCGAACGCATAATCCATGACTAACAGCACCGGTTTTTCAGATTCCATGACCGAGAGATTTACTCGGAACTCCGGATGAAATGCGATTCCGCCGATCAGAGCCGTATCAATCACCTGACAATCGAGATGCGCGCCTGAGCGGTCCGGAAGTTCATAGAATCCGTGCTGTCCGGCATAATGCTTCACTTCCGCATCTTTTTCCCGGATGCTGTGAAAGGATTCATAAAAACTGTCACGATTTTTTTCCGGATCGGGTGAGGCTCCGGCAGCGTAGCCGTACATAGTGTTCATCACGCTGTGCAGATTCGCGCTGATGATATGCAACGGACGGTCCTGCAATCCGAGTCCGAACAGTTTTTCTTTGACGGTATTTGCCCAAACCCTCGCGTGACGGTGCTGACCGATCATGTCTCTGAGCGCGGGAGTAAAGTAAATCAGCAGTTCATTGTCTTTTGCGATTTTTTCTTCGGCTATCCGTGTGCCGAGACCGTGAATGATCTGAAAAAGGCTGTTGTTGGTACCGGATTCTTTCCTGTTTTTTTCAAGATACTGATAGCTCTGCCGCGTTTCCTGATAGGTTCTGCCCAAAATTATGCTCAGATTCCATAAAGCACGGTCCAATTCGCTGCCGCTCAGTCCGCCGTCTTTTTTTACGGTTTCCTCAAGCTCCCGCCATTGCCGGATGAGATTCCCGGATTCGGACTTCATCTGGCTGAAGATTTTGCCGGCTTCGATATTGAGAAAGGTGAGATGTGTCAGAATATCATAGATTTCGCTGAGGCCCCTTGTCACGACAAAACAGATTTCTTTTTCATGCAGAAGATAAGAAGTCCGCCGGCGTTTCAGCGGTTCTATTTTTTCAAAGGAGGTATCTCTGAGGTCATCTTCTGCCGTGAGAATTATTCTCGTGCAGTGTTCGATGCCGCGGGGCAGCCTGTCTGTGACATATTCCAATCCTTTGAGTTCGATGATTCTCGGGTCGTTCATGGTTCCGTATATCTCGGGGCTGATCATCCTCAGGGCATCTTCAAGGGTTTTGCCGGACTGGCCCGAAGGCTTGTAATAGCCTCTTAATGCAAGCGCGTCAGCCGTGGTTTTGAAAATCCGGATTGCCATACGGGTTTTCTGGGCTTTGGTCAGTTCTTCCATGTCACAACCTCCATTGCAGAGTGGGTGAAACCCAGCCTCCGGAGTGCAAAAATGCCAATTTTATTAAAATGGTTTTGCATTCCTCCGTAAACTTTTCGATCTGACTCGTCGTTCTGTCAATAAAATGATTTGCAAAATCGTTTTACCGCATTTCTTCAGAGACGCTATTTATTCAACTCCTTAAATCTGTTAATAAAACGATTTGCAAAATCGTTTTACCCCAGATAATATCCTGAAGGGAATTTTACTTTTTCCTGCTCCTCCGTCCTCCGGAACGTGGGAGACTCTTTTTCGGAGATTCCACGGATCCGGGCGAATCGCACTCTTTCACAAAAAATTCAACCCGCCGGTCAACAGCATCGCGTTCATCGTCTGTTCCGATTCCTTTGATGGTTTCCCTGAATCCTCTGCCCTCGGCTTTGGAACGGGCGATGATATCGGGAAATTCGGATCTCATAAGTTCCTGAATTCTGCGCGCCCGTTCCAAAGAAAGTTTATCATTATACTTTTCCGCTCCTGTCTTGCTGCAATGCCCGACAATTCTGAGACAATCGGGACTTTTTGCAAAATATCTCCCGATCTGCCTGAGCCACATCTGATACTGACTCTTCAGATCCGGGTCTTTCCAGAAATCCACAGCATTCACGGCAAACAGGAATTTGACGGTCATGAGCTTGTTTTTCTCCACACTCACGGACAAGAGCTTGGCGAAAGCGTCTTCTGCCATCTCCATACGCTCCAATTTGCGGTAGGTGCTGTATAATCCGGCATAAGTTTTCATCATCTGACCGTCCGGACGTGATGAAGCCTGCTGAAGCAGTGTCAGGGCTGCCTCATAATCCGCGTTTTCATAAGCAGTTTCAGCTTCGGTCAGAATAGAGATGGCTTCCAATGACTCATAGTAATTTTTGTCAGCCTGCATTCCCACAGAACCCGAGGCAATCGCGGCGGAACTTTTCAGTACCTTGTCCTGGGGATACATGGGGCTGTCTTCCTGAATAGGGATGGGTCTGTAATCCAAATCTTTGTCGGAAATCCGGACCTCCGAATGTGCAACTATGATGTTGGTACTGAGATTGACTACTGACGCGGAAATACGGTAACAAGCCTCTGCCTGCGCTGTTTCGGGCGGCTGATAGGATTCAAGCCGGATGGTCCCGTTCATGACATAATCGGCCTCGGGAAGATTCACGGATGTCATTCTGTCTAAATCAATGCTTTTGAAGTTTTCCGCGGTTTCCACAATCATAATATTTTCGATTTTTCTGCTCGATCTGGGAATCTCATTATTATAGGTATCCACAAATGGATCAATAATCACAAGGGTATTTTCCCGAACAGGCAGCAGGTCCTCCAGACCCAGGTCATCTTTCACCTGTATCATCAGATTATGAGTCAATGAGCGGATGGCTGATTCGAGCGACATGGGCGGCTGATCCTCCAGCCGGATTATCTGCATCATACATGCCGACAACACGGTCACACATATAACAAGCACTGTAAGTCCGACAAGTTTTTCACCTCGATACATAAGAATAAATCTTTCCTTTTTTCTCCGTGATTATTCTTCTCCGAATTTTTTGTCTGAGTATGGATTCGCTGTCCGATCTCAAGGTATCCGTGCGGACCGCCCTTCTTTTTTGGCAGCTTCTGACAAGGCTTTGTCTCTTGTAACCAAAATGCTCCGGATGCTGCCCGACCCTTCACGATCTATGGAATAAGCCAAATGAAAAGCATCTATTCCTCCTATTCCTTTAAATACTGTCTGCCCTTTACATCTGCCGTAATACCGGCTCAAAGGCATTACTGAATATTTTCTGCAAAGTTCCAATGCCTTCTGATACACTTTTCCGTCCACACTTTTGGGAGATTTGATTCTGATTTTTTCAGCATATCTGCCTTCCTGTTCCCAACGGGTGATCTCGGAAGCAATATGCGCCATTCTTATTGACAGCGATATAATATTTATTAATTTTTCATTGCCTGCGTTCTCAAGAAGTCTTTTGCCGATAACTCCGACTGCTTCCAGCATAGATTCGCAGGAAATCATCAGCTTCGCGTCCGGCTTGTTCAGAAGTTCGTCATAGAATTTCCAGGCATTCTCTTTCCATCTTTTTTCTTCTTTTGTAATAAGGTCATCGGGAAGAAAGAGATCAACCAGAAAATTGGCGTCAATATAATATTCGAAAACCATATATATCCTCCGATATGATTTTTACTTTAAATGAAGAGGTGAAAAAATGTTTTCGGTTCTTCGGAAAGCATAATCCACCCGGACAAACAGTTCTTTTTCTGTAGCCGTATCTCCTTTTTCTGCCCAGAAATCCGCTCCGAGAATATTGAGCTTTTTAAGGGTTTCATATTTATCCACATTAGGAAATCCTGTGTAAACAATCAGGTAGGCAAAAAGATTCTTTTCTCTGATAAGAGGAATAAGCGCGTCGCCGTACATATTTACCATGTTATAGTCTATAATAATAGCCGGATAGTTACACATTTCTTCGCTTGAAAATGTTTTGACCTTCTCAGGGTCATCAACAATATCCACTTCATAACCTTTCACAGTAAGGGCATCCCGAAGTGACCGGACAGCAGGCTTATCCGGTTCATCGTCAATAATCATCACATATTTTTTACAGATTTCTTCAAAAAAGCTGTTTTCACCTTTTTCTGACAAAACATTTTTCATTTCCTTCCCCTTTTCTATTTGCAGGAATATAAAAAGATATCTTGCTTCCCCTTTCTTCAGATTCGTCAAAACCTATATTTCCGCCAAGTATTTTAACAAATTCTTTACAGATATATAATCCTAATCCTCTCATATTTCCTTTTTTCGTGCTGCAGAAAGGTTTTATGGAATTGAAATCCGGCGGTTTGGAAAAACCCGGACCCTTATCCTCCACTGTAAATTTTACCTCATCTGAAGATTCAAGATATTCGACGGATATTGAGATTTCACCTTCGGCTTTTTCTTGTTTTTCTTCAATGGATTCAACAGAATTTTTAATTAGATTCATCAGAATATGTTCAATATAAAATCGTTCTGAAAAAAAATAAAAATCAGCCGGAAGCTTATTTTCCGTATGAATCCTGAGTGACAATCCTGTTTTCAGACAGGACAGGGGCAACATATCTTCCACATTATCAAAGCAGGTGCTTTCAATACGGTTTATAGAAATACTATGTGTCGGATCCGTCCATTCCTGAAATGAATTCACCAAAGAAGATATTTTTTCATAGTTATCGCTCAGTTTATTGAACAGTTCGACCAGATTTTCCGGAACATCCGATTTTCCCGATAATTCGGAAATCATAATCAAAGGTATTGAGATGCCCCCGAGATACTGTTTCAGTTCATGCAGCATAATATGGGTCCACAGCCCGGTTGCCATCAGAATGCCGTTCTCATTCTTATCCGGATCGGATTCGCAGTAATTAAAATAAGACATACTAACCGCCGATAGCAGACATCTGAGCCGAAACCTCGTCGGAATGGCTGACCGTGAGTTTGTGTTCGAATGGTTTGAGGCGGACGGCTTTGATAAAAATATCGGCAAGTTCACTGTCAGAGCATCCTTTTCTGAGAGGAGTTTTGATGTCTTCCTGACGGTCCGATAAGAGGCAGGTTCTTAACTGTCCGCTTGCTGTCAGACGGAGCCTGTTGCATTTACAGCAGAAATGGCGGCTCAGGGGCCGGATAAGTCCTACTTCTCCTTTTGCACCCTCGAATCTGTAGCGTTCCGCGGGTCCGTCGTTTATCCCGTTTGCTACCGGAAGCAGTTTTCCCAGACGACTCAGCCGGTCTATGATTTCGGGCGCAAGCATTCCTTTATCAGAATGCTGATATGCTGCTTTCCCGATGGGCATGTACTCGATAAAGCGGATATGGAAAGGATGGGAAAAGGATAATGCAGCGATATCCGCCAGCTCATCATCGTTTATGCCTCTCAGTGCCACTACATTGATTTTTACCGGATCAAAGCCCGCTTCTTCTGCGAGCAGAATACTCTCCCATACATTGCCAAAGCAATCCTGTCCCGTGATTTCTTTAAATTTCTCTCTGTTTAAGGTATCCAGACTGATATTGATTCTTTTAACGCCCGCGGATCGGATGCTTTCGATATTCTCTTTCAGAAACACGCCGTTGGTTGTTACAGATATATCTGAAAGTCCTTTTACTTCAGACAGTTCTTTCAGAAAATCACATATCCCTTTTCTGACTAAGGGTTCTCCGCCGGTTATCCTGATCTTGGAAATTCCCAGCGGTACTGCTGCCCGTACAATGCGTAGTATTTCTTCATAAGTCAGAATATCCTGATGGGGCAGCTTGGGGACAAAATTTCTCGGCAGGCAATAGACACATCTCAGGTTGCAACGGTCTGTGACCGATATACGAAGGTAGTTCAGATGGCGGTTGTATCTGTCTGTCAGATTGCTCATAGATAGTCACCCACGGCAGGAGACTTCCGAAGTCTCTGTGCTTCGGAAGTCCTTTAAGCGACCGACCATTATGATTTATAAGATTCGGTGGGTCAGACATTTCTGTCT
>DYRK01000564.1 GCA_020718785.1 Desulfatirhabdium butyrativorans
GCGCCTCCGGCAGGATCCCAAATATCCAAACCGCCCTGCATGAATTTGTTATCAGCCAGACCCTTGTTGATCGCACGGCGTTCCGCTGGCAGCCGATGACCGAACCCATGAACCACAAATACAGCTTCAGGGTGAATCAGGTCAGTTACTTTGGCGTTGATGGTTTCCGAATAGCCGTTTTTAGAAACTTTCACGACAGAACCGTCTGAAATATCTAAGTTCTTAGCTGCTGTGCTGTTAATCCACAAAACATTTTCAGGCATCTGCTCAAAAAGCAAGGAGTTATTAACCGTATGTCCCTGCGTGTGCAACGCGCATCTGCCGAAAGTCAGCCGGAATTGTCCTTCCGGGGGATGAAGCGGAGAGGTATATGGCATCAATGACGGCAAGCCCTGTTTTTCAAGTTTTTCCGAAATGATTTCAAGCTTTCTGCTCGGCGTTTTGAATGTCGTATCCTGAAGACCGCGATATTTTGCAGCATCGGCAAGTGCAACAATGCCGGTCGCTTCAAAATCTTCAATCTTTACTCCGGTTCCCTCAAGCTGATAGTTCCGAATATCGGCGACAGATTTATAAGCGAGTTTTTCCAGCCCAAGCCTCTCGGAGAGTCCTGAGATAATCTCCCAGTCCGCTTTGGTGTCAAAACGCGGTTCGACTGCCCGGTTTCTCACAAAAAATTGAGGTTTCAAGCCGTTCTTGCCGGCAATAATGCTTTCCCGCTCCAAATACGGAGACAAAGGCAAAATCACATCGGAAAACCAGGCGGTATCTGACCAGCTGAAGGTAACGGAAACCAAGAGATCAAGCTTGGCAAAAATCTGCTTTAAGCGTTCAGGATCGGGAAATCCCCATGAGCGGATCATGGCGATAGGCAATATAAGCTTTGACAGGATACGGATCATCGCTGTCCATTGCTTTATACAGCAAATGTGCTATCCCCGGACCGTCTGAAAAATGCGGATATTTCCATCCTGCGCCGTCCGCGCGTTTGTCTGCCGGTTTCGGGTAGAGGTCAGCTAAAGCTCTGAGTCCGGTTCTGCCCACATCAGCAGGCTTATTGGCTAAGGGCAGCCCGCCTTTTGCGCCGACAGAACCCAGCAGCGCGTTGATAATATAAATGGAGCGGCATACATAAAACGAATGCCGGTATCGCGCAGTCATCCAGCCCGGATGCCAGATCACCGAAGGCTTTGCTTCGGAAAACTCACGGACAAACTGCCGGAGTTCCGAGGCGCAAATTCCTGTTTCCGTTTCAGCCCATTCCGGCGTATAAGGCTTGACAAAGGCTTCGAGTTTATCCAAATCCTTTATCCAAAGCCCGGCATAATCTTTATCATAAAGATTATTTGCCAAAAGCTCGTGAATCACCGCCAGATTGAAAGCATAATCTGTTCCGGGACGAACCATGAAAAAGCGATTGGCTTTGGTGGCGGAGATATTTGCCCGAATGTCAATCACCGTGAGTTTACAGCCGTTTTCCAAAGCATCCGTGAGATTGTTGACTTCCTGAACATTGACAGCTTCAAAAATATTTCTGAACTGCAACACCACATGGCGGGCATTTTTCAGATCATACACCAAATCTTTTCGCCCGAGACCTGTTACAGACACGCAGGCATGATCCACATTTCTGGCGCAGGAGGCGTCATGGTTGGTATAATTCGGCGATCCCAATCCTTTCATAAAAGCTTTATGAAGGTCTTGAAAAGGTCCGCCCCGATCTGAGAACGCAATGCTTCTTGCGCCATAGGCATTTGAAATTTCTTTTAACCGATCAGAGACATAATCGAAAGCCTCATCCCATCCGGCTTTGCGCCATTTTCCTTCCCCGCGCGATCCTGTCCGAATCATCGGATATTGCGGACGTTCCGAATCTTTAACCAGAGCAATACCTGCCGCGCCTCGGGGACACAATGCGCCCTTCATAGCCGGAACATGCGGATTGCCTTGCAAAAAAACGACTTCTCCCTTGTTCACCTCAGCCATAATCGGACAGCGGACAGTACACATACCGCAAACGCTGAATATCTGTTTTCGGCTCATTATCTTATCTCCTTTATCACACTGCCGGATAAAAAAATATAATATACTGATTTTATTAAAAACGATTTGCGTCTGTTTTAAGCAGGGGCGTTTTACAGTAAAACGGCTTTGCAAGCCGTTTTTTGTCTGTTTCAGCAGAACGGGTTGAAAAATTGTCCGGCAGTGTGCTTCTTTATTTACCAAAGGGACATTTGGGAAATGTGCATATTTTGCATTCCAGACACATTGCGCCATGCCCCATTTTTGCCAGATCGGACCGGGTGACGGATACGCCGGCCAACAGTCGCGGCAGCAGCAAATCGAAACTTGTTGTTTTAAAATACAAGGCACATGCCGGAACGCCTATCAGTCGAGCCGGTCCGATATGTGCCAGCAGCGTCATGGCTCCCGGCAGAACAGGCGCGCCGTAGAGCATATCTTCTGCTCCTGCATCGGCCAATCCCTGACGGGTCACATCATCCGGATCAACGGAAAGTCCAGCGGTCGTGACAATCAAATCCGCGCCTGCGTTCAAGAGTTCGTGAATGCCTTCGGAGATCGCCTTCCGATCATCAGGGACAATAAGGGAATGGAGCAGCGAACATCCCAATGCCTCGATTTTGGAGCGGATAATAGGAATAAACGCATCTTTGATAAGCCCCTGAAAAACTTCCGTGCCGGTGACAAGAATTCCCACCCCGGCTTTGCGTAAGGGAAGTACCTGAAACATCGGGCACTTGCCGAGAATGCTCAGTGCTTTCTGAAAATCAGTCTGAGGCAGATACAAAGGAATTGCACGGGTTCCGGCAATATTCCTCCCCTCGCAGGTCAGCGTATGATTGTGTCTGCCCGCGCACATTACGCCCGGAATCAGATTGAACATCTCAAGCTGATTTTCATCCACACATAAGAGACCGTCCCGTGCGGCTCTGAGATTTATTTTTCCTTCCACGGCAGGAGTCATGAAACTGACGCCGTCTCCGGCCATTTTCTGAGCAAATGCCGAAGCCGCATCATTTTCATGCACACGGTCCTCATCCGCGGTCTGTTCATCTTCGATATATACGCTGTGCCGGCCCATCTGCTGCAGACGGCAGATATCTCCGACAGTGATGATCTGTCCTTTTTTAAATGCCGCGCCTTTGCTTTTGCCGGGAATAATCTGAGTCATATCATGCAGAATTTTTTTCCCTTCGGCATGTTCTGCCGGAACTGCCCTTAAATTCGGAATCTGCGGTGACGGTTCAGCCCCGCCGATATAGGCTGCATCGCCCTGACATCCCCGGCAGACCGCTCCGTGTCTGACAGGATAACCCTCGCCGCACAAAGGGCAGACCGCCTTTTTCCCCAAATGCTGTTTTTTCATAAACTGCGGACGGATACGGACAGCTTCGGTTTTAAACAGGCTCGCGCCGGCTTCGCGGATATGCTCGGACAGCAATTCGGAATCCTGATCTTTTTTTGCCACAAAACTGAACATCCAGTTTTCAATTTCCGGCCATTTTTTCAGGCGATTCAAATCCACGGAAACGCGGATTCCGTTCCCTTCGTATTTGTCGTAGAGGGTCAGCGCAAATCTTCCCAGATGAATGATTTTCAGCCAGCCGTTTCCGACTGTGCATGGGGTAAGCAGTTGAATTGCATCAGGAAGGCAGTTGGAAGTCTCGCACAGAGCATCGAAGAGAATTCCACGCGTCATCTGTCTCAATGCCGCATCCACCATTTTGCCGCCCATGACAAGCCCCGGAGCCGCATGTCCGTGAAAAGATTCGATCAGTTCCAGATAGTCTTCATAAAAATAGGCTCTGCCGCGATGGTCATGACACCACGTGCTGCGGGCAGCGAGAGGTTGAACATTCATTTTGCCGATAATCCTTT
>DYRK01000565.1 GCA_020718785.1 Desulfatirhabdium butyrativorans
GCAGTTGACACCCTGAGTTCATCGGAAAAGCCTTTGATTACCGTTCCGGGAGAGTCATTGCTGTCTGTAGGAACAGGCTTGGCCTTGAAAATTTTGAGACGATTTTCTCCGTGAAAAGTATAAGCTCCGGGCCAGGGATTCACTCCCCGGATAAGGCGTTCAATGGCATGGGAAGGCTGATTCCAGACGATCAGACCGTCTTTTTTGCTCAGTATCGGCGCGTAAGTTGCCTGTGTGTGATCCTGCGGAATCGGAGTAATATCTTTTGCTTCAAAGCCATTCAGGGTTTTAATCAGAAGTTCTGCGCCGACAAGTGACAGACGGTCATGAAGCGTCGCAGAAGTATCATCCGAAGCAATTGCAATTTTTTCAGATAAAAGAATATCTCCGGTATCCAATCCCTTATCCATGAACATAGTCGTAATACCGGTTTCTTTTTCTCCGGCAATAATTGCCCGTTGAATCGGCGCAGGTCCCCGGTATTTGGGCAAAAGCGAGGCATGGATATTGACGGCTCCGAGTGTGGGAATATCGAGAATATGTTTCGGCAGAATATGCCCGAATGCAACTACTACAAGCATATCCGGCTTTAGTATTTCTATCTGCTCTTTAATTTCAGGAGTTCTGACACTTTCCGGCTGAAATACCTCATATCCCAGTTTGACGGCAGTTTCTTTGACCGGAGGCGGAAGCAGCTTGCGGCCACGTCCTTTGGGACGATCCGGCTGAGTTACGACCAAAGGCACATCATAACCGTTTTTATGAAGCATAAGCAGAGCAGGCACGGCAAAATCCGGAGTCCCCATAAATATGATTTTGAATTTTTTATTCATTTGCTTTTCAATTGCTTTCGGATACGGCGTTTGTATATCTCTCTTTTCAACGCGCTGATGCGGTCTATAAACAAGGTTCCGTTCAGATGATCAATTTCATGCTGCAAAACCACTGCCAGAAAATCGTCCCGCTCTATCCGCACGGGTTTTCCGTCCTGGTCAACCCCTTCCACAAGAACTGCCGCGGCTCTTTTCACATCTGCCCTGAAATCCGGGACGCTGAGACAGCCTTCATTTTCAGAAAGAACCGAGCCTTCTGTTGCAATAATTTTCGGATTGATAAGGACTTTCAGACAATGTTTTTCATCATTCGGCAATTCATCATAAATAATAAGGCTTTTGTCGGATCCGACCTGTATCGCGGCAAGCCCAACGCCGGGAGCCTGATACATGGTGGCAGCCATGTTTTTAATCAGTTTCTGAAGTTTCCCGTCTATATTTTCAACCGCTTTTGCGGGCTGTCTGAGAAACTTGTCAGGATATGTCACAATCTGAAGCACTTCCATTATAAAAAACCTTTCTCTTTCCTCGTTCCCAAGCCCCGGCTTGGGAACGCATCTGCACTCGAAGCCCCTGCTTCGATTCATTTTTCCTTACGAGAAGCTGGGGCTTCTCCGGCAAGTGCGTTCCCAAGCTGGGGCTTGGGAACGAGAAAAAAATCATATTCAAACCTCTTTTTTTGAAACCTGCCAAATATTCACACCGATAATCATTGCCGACACAAAGCCGACAATCATTACCGGCAGCATCTGAAACGCGTGATTCGCAAGGGTGAATCCCGCGGCGTCTTTTGCAGATACGCCGAACAAAGACAGGGCAAATACGCCTCCGGCTTCCCATAATCCCCAAAATCCCGGCGCGGAGGGCAGGGCAATGAAAAAGCAGATAATGACCATGACCGCGGTCATTTCCGAATATGACAGTCCGATTCCCGGACAGCCCAATGAAAATACATAATACGAAAAGGCTGAAAGCACCCATATAATAAAGGAAAGGATTGTGCAAAGAAAAATTTTTCCCGGAAATCTCAGCAGGGAAAAACCCGAAGCGATATTTTCCACAATATTTACCAGAAACATGCAGACCTTTTCTTTGATTTTTTCCCTGAATTCAGGACTCGCGAAGAAAAACAGCGCGGGCATTCCCATAATGATTCGGATAATCAGATTCCGCGTAGCTTTTATGCTGACCATGAGGATTCCGGCAACAAGCACAATGCTCAGTTTTACCATATTTTTGCCAATGGTTTCAAGCAGTTCTCGGTTAAGATGATACTTGCCGAAAGGAATACTCAGGTTCGGGTCTATGCTTACGGTTGAAAGCACCATCGCGAACAGGAGCATCAGAAAAGCAATGTCAAACACGCGTTCTGCCGCCACGGTGGCTAACCCTGTGGTAAAAGGAACCTGACTTTTCTTTTGCAGAATCGCGGGTCTTGCCACTTCGCCGGCTCTTCCCGGAAGAATGCAGTTGAGCATGAAACCGATCATCAGGGGATGAAATGCGTTCCAGAAGCTGATTTTTCTGTCTGATTCCAGAATGATCTGCCATCTGACTACCCTCAGCACAAACGCGGTAAGGGCGATTCCCGCGGAAGGAAAAATCCAGAGATAATTTATAGCACGCAGATAAGCGGTAAGATCGCGGAAAGGGACATTTCTGAATGCCAGATAAAGCCCGCCCGCGGATACGATGATTCCCGCTGCCAGAGACAGATATGTGTTTTTTTTCATAGAATATTCAACGGCTTTCACTTGTTACTTTAAAGTAAAACGGTTTTGCAAACCGTTTTGCGGATAAAACGATTTGCAAAATCGTTTTACATTACAGAAGCTCAGATTATGCCGACGGGCAGTATAAAGTAAAACGGTTTTGCAAACCGTTTTGCGGATAAAACGATTTGCAAAATCGTTTTACAGAAGCTCAGATTATGCTGATGGGCAGTATCTTTGCGATCTGTAACCCAGTCACAAAGACAGAATCTCACGCGCCTTGACAATATCTTTTCGGATTTGTTCCGAAAGCTCGGATATTCCGGAGAATTTCTTTTCATCGCGCAGCCTTTCGATGAAATTGACCCGGATGGTTTTGCCGTATATATTTTGATTGAAATCGAGGATATGCACCTCGACAGTAAAAATATGGTCGTCAAAAGTGGGGCTGAATCCGATATTGGCAACTGCTTTGTATTTTTGCCCTTCATGTTCCACAGTAACCGCATAAACGCCTGTTTTGGGAGCCAATTCATCATAAAGTTTGATGTTTGCCGTGGGAAATCCCAGGAGTTTGCCGCCGCGGTTGCGTCCGGTTTGGACCATGCCGCGTATCTGATAATATCGTCCCAGAAGTTTTTGAGCCTCAGCCACTTTTCCCTCAGTGACAAATTCCCGTATCCGCGTGCTGCTGATTCTGCCCGCGCCGTTATGAGGAACCTGAATCCAGTCCGCGACCACGAGTTCGAATCCTAAAGGTTTTGAATAAGTTCTCAGAAAATCAAGATTTCCTTCACGGTTTCGTCCGAATGCGTAATCTCCGCCGACCACAATGGTTTTCATGCCGATGCGTTTGAGGAGAATATCCTCGACAAATTCTTTTGCAGTGACCGAGGCGAATTCCCGCGTAAAGGGAACGCAGATCAGGACATCCATGCCGGATCTGGCAATCAATTCAGCCTTTTGTTCGTAGAGGGTGATCAGGGGCGGATGACCGTTTTGTTTGATGACGCGGATGGGGTGCGGCTCGAATGTCATGGCAACGGAAGTGCCGCGGGATGCGTCTGCTCTTTCGATCACCTCGTGAAAAAGTGCCTGATGTCCGATATGTACCCCGTCGAAATTTCCGATGGTGATGACCGCGTCCTTAAATGGTTCTTTAATGTTTTCAATGCCTTCTATGATTTTCATATTAACCTTCTTTTATTTTAAAATTTATCTTGACACGCATTCTGAAAGGGTGTATATACCCCACATTGAAGTTGGGTTCAACCTTTTTTAAGAAATTGTTTTGTGCCGAAGTGGTGGAACTGGTAGACACGCAAGGTTCAGGGTCTTGTGGGGGG
>DYRK01000566.1 GCA_020718785.1 Desulfatirhabdium butyrativorans
GAAATTCCAGATGCGTGGTCGTGACATCGGCAATTTTCCGATGCAGATAATTTCCGCCTGTGGCAATGACATTTTCAGGTTCTTCGCCTGCCAGAGCAAGAATCATGGAAATATCATGGGGCGCAAAAGACCACAGAATATTTTCTTCCCTGCGGATTTTTCCCAGATTCAGACGGTTGGAATAGATATAATTGATCCGCCCCAGTTCGCCCGAACCCGCAAGTTCTTTCAGCCGCATAAAAACCGGATGATACTGAAGCAGATGCCCGACCATCAGGGTCAGTTTCCGGTCTTCAGCCAGAGCGATGAGTTCCCCGCCTTCTTTTTCGTTCAGGACAAAGGGTTTTTCCACATACACATGCTTGCCGGCTAAAAGTGCTTCCTGCGCCAGACGGAAATGGGTTTCCGCGGGCGTTGAAATCACCACGCCCTGAATGTCATCCCGCGAAAGCACCTCGTTAAAAGCGATGCAGACATCAATGTCCGGATACTGTGCTTTGAAATGGGCAAGAACAGTTTCATTCTTGTCGCAGACAAGCTTCATCGCTCCCAGCCCGTGATAATTCCGAATCAGATTCTTGCCCCAGTAACCGGAGCCGATAACGGCTATCTGTTTGTCATTTTTAAGAAATGTTGTTTTCATATTCAAGATTATTTCAACTTATGAGCTTCGTGTCCTTTGTGAAATCCTTCCGATTAACAGTGTCCGATATGTTGCAGTCCTTGTATCCCATATCAGCAGGACCGGAAGAAAAAAAAGCGGAACTGCCGTGTGCTTCTCTGTCATTATAAAGAGCTGACAGTTCTTTATTATACTTTTCTTTTGTGCTGACTGTCACGTCAATGCTGTCTAATTTCAGTATGTCCGAGCCGGCAGAAAAAACCAAAGGGATTTCTGCACAGACCTCAGACCTGTCATTTAATTTTTCTGAACTGTCTGAAAAGACAATCAGTATCTGTGTTTCATCCTTAACGTCAATAAACTGAGGAATACAGATTTTTCCCTTCTGATATATGCCCTGAACAACTTTGAACATTTTTTCCTCTTTTTTTAACTAAATCAGGTTAAATCACCTACTCTTACCTGTTTAAATTTCTTAATTACTTCAACAGGACGTTGGTTAATGATATAAATACAGATATTCGTATCAATCAAATAACGCATCAAGCCCTGCCCTCTCCTGCTGCTCTGCCGGCTGTTCCCGTTTAATCATAAAGGGTTCTTCGTATTTCATAAGATTCTGCTCCCATATATCCCAAAGAGACCGATCTTTTCGGATCAGAAGTACGCCTTCCGCAACCTTTTTTATGAACTCGTCTAGACTTTTTATAATAGATTGATATTATTGACTCTTAAAAAATCAGAGATATATCTCGAATTTCGACAATTCTGAGGATTTATGCGCCGCCATCTGCTTGATGGCGGTCAAAAGTCTAGACGAGTTCTATATAAACCTCTTTTCCGGAAAACTGACAGTCTTCAGGTAAGAGAACCGACTGTCCGTATCCGTCTGTAACTAATTGTGCTGTTTTCATAAAAACTCCTCTGACTTGGAATATATATTTGTTTCTCCTCGGTTCAATCTTTCAAACACTTCAAATACTCATTCGGCGCAACCGTAATCAGCAGTTTGTTTTCAATGTCTTTATCAATTGCAAAGCGTTCATTGCTTTTTCAAATTCTGATACTTGATAAATCCGGCGCAACCGTAATCAGCAGCTTGTTTTCGATATCTCCGTCAGCCACAAAACGGTCATTGTTTTCAAAACCGGGTTATTTCCTGAATTATTACATTTTATTATTTTTATAACAGGTCATGCTCAAATATTAATTTTTCCACTTCCGACAAAAATGTTGATAAAGGCTTCGGCTCCAAAGTTTCATTCAAGGGCTCATGTTCATGCGGATTCCTGTAGGGATGTATATGCCATTCACCGGCTTCTTTGTCAATTCCGAATATGCGCTGATTACCTGCGATCAGAGCAAAATACAAAGAATCGGACAATTCTCCCGGAAAAACTTGTATAAAAAAATCGGTAGTGGTATAAAAGTAGTGATTAACAAACTAAGTTTTTTTGAAAAAACTTAGTTTCTTCAGTGTTCAGTCACTACCTTTGCACCACTACCAGTTTTTTTTCAGTGTTCTCCCATTTCTCGCAAAAAACTGTCATAAACTCGCTGACTGTACCATCTGCCGTTAGCGATTAAAGTATCCATGAAAGGTTTTACACTTTCAATATGTCCGTCCGTTTTAGCCATAGCCAGAATTGTAAGCGTTCCGATAACAAATATGCCCTGACTTTGAGCAATTCTGTACCCCATTCTTTCGTCAATTATCAAAATATCTGCCTGCAATTCCTTAGCAAGCAATATTGATTCTGCTTCACCCGGATCCAACTCGTTAGTTAAGAAACCTAAATATATTTTTCCGCTGATTTCTCTGACTTCAAAGAAATCAGTGTCAATTTCTTTATAACCGAATCGCTTTTTTCTTTTAATCTCCTGATAAACTGCTTTCGGAACCATGATTTTTCCGAACAGCTTCTTTAAAAGTTCGACCTGATATATGGAACAAAGAGAAATAATGGGAGTTGCATTGGAAACTACTCTCATAACAGGCTGCCGTTTTTTATTATTTTGAAAGCATACGTTGCATTTTCACACATTTCTGCAACAAGATTATCTTCATAATCAAAAATCGGTTCATCAATCTCTTTTAATTTCCATATAAAATCCATCCGGGAATACCCCGCAAGTTCAGCCGCTTTCCCAAGACTGAGCTTATTCTTTCTGTAAAAAGCAACAGCATTGTTAAAAAGGAGTTCCTGTATAAAATCATCTTCCTTTTCTTTGAGAGAAAGAAGGATACTTCTATTCAGTTTAAACTTTATTTCTATTGTCGTTTCCATTCTGAGTTTTCCTTCCGGCTTATATCGGCATCCTTTGAAGAATCAGTTTCAAAGATTCATTCCGTATATCATTCTCGTCAACCATTTCAGCGAGTTCGGATACATCATACTGTCCTTCATAAGCCTCGTAAGAAGCATTTTTCAATGCTGCGGGATATGTCTGAAGGCAAAGTTCCTCCAATTCCGCTTTGCCTGCATAATATCCGCCTGTCTTTCTCCGTTTGTTTGTCAGCCGGACAGCTTCAACAGAATTATATACTGATCCGATTTCGGTTTTTTGCCGCAGACGCACACAGACAGATATCCGAAAACGGAATACGGCATTTATGCAGAAAATATGCCGTAAAAAACCGAAGTTGGATCACTATATCCTATGTCAACAGGGGCAGAAGAAAAAAAAGCGGAACTGCCATGCTCTTCTTTGTCATTATACTGCGCTGACAGTTCTTTGTCATACTTTTCTTTTGTGCTGACTGTCACATCAATACTGTCTAATTTCAGTATATCCGAGCCGGCAGAAAAAACCAAGGGGATTTCTGCACAGACCTCAGCCCTGTCATTTAATTTTTCCGAACTGTCTGAAAAAACAATCAGTATCTGTGTTTCATCCTTAACCTCAATAAACTGAGGAATACAGATTTTCCCCTTCTGATATATGCCCTGAACAACTTTAAACATTTTTTCCTCTGATAATTATACTGCCCCTCGGCATAATTTGCACTTTTAAAATCCGCCGTAAAACGGTTTTGCAAACCGTTTCTCCGCAAAAACGGTTTGCAAAACCGTTCTACAAAAGCGCAAATTATGACGGTGGCAAGAATAAATCTTTTTAGGTAGTGGTGTAGAATAGGTGATTTCGGAGTGTCATTCTGAACGAAGTGAAGAATCTCTGTTTATGTAATATACTGTTATAATAAAAGATTCTTCGCTGCGCTCAGAATGACAGCGGAAGGTTCCGCCACCTCTTCTACAT
>DYRK01000567.1 GCA_020718785.1 Desulfatirhabdium butyrativorans
AAGATCAATAAAAAAGCAAGCGGCAGGCATAAAGATTTGAATGATTTGGAACAGTTGCCGTGAGGAAAAAATTTGGATATGCTCTAAAAAGTTTTGGTTTCAATGGATTTGAATGATGATAAATCATGTAAAAGGAGAAAATATGTCAACAAACTGGGAACCTAAAATTGTAGCTTTTCTGTGTAACTGGTGCAGTTACGGGGCTGCCGATCTTGCAGGGGTGAGCCGGATGCAGTATCCGCCCAACATCCGGGTGATCCGGATCCCCTGCTCCGGACGGCTCAGTCCCAAATTCATCCTGTCGGCATTTATGAACGGCGCAGACGGCGTATGGATATCGGGCTGTCACCCGGGAGACTGCCATTATCTGGAAGGGAATTATTATGCCCGCCGTAAATTCGGGCTTTTCAAAAACCTTATCGAATACACGGGAATCGAACCCGGTCGTCTGCATTTTTCGTGGATATCTTCGGCAGAATCAACCAAGTTCGTGGAGGTTGTAACCGGGGTGACCGAGGCTGTCAGAGCTTTGGGACCTCAGAAAAAATTTGCAAAGGCAGCTTAATATGTCAGGATATATTGATAAAATAAGGGAAATATCGGAAAGGCTCCTGAAAGAAGGCACGGTGAACATGGTCATCGGTTTCAAAAAAGGAACCATGCCCATGATGAACGAGCCTTGCTTTGTTAAAAAGCCTGAGAATGTCGGGACTCTGATTTGGGACAGCAACTGCGGCATAAATCTTGCCAATTATCTGACCGACAGAAAGGAAAAAATTGCCGTTATCGCCAAAGGCTGCGATTCACGCAACATCGTCACCCACATCATCGAAAACAAGATCAAACGGGAACAACTGTTTATTATAGGCGTTCCCTGTCAGGGCATGATTGACCGGCATAAAATCGCTTCGATGTCTGAAACGGAAATACTGTCTGTGACAGAGAAAGACGGCAAGGTCATTGTCAAGGCAAAAGATGCTGAAAAAACTCTGGAAAAAGCATCTGTCCTGCAACAGAACTGCACTCTCTGCACCCATCGGAATCCGGTCATTTATGACGAACTGGCTGCCGAACTTGTGACAGAGCAGAAGGATGTTGACCGCTATGCGGATATCCGCAAGATTGAGGCAATGCCTGCTGATGAAAAATGGAAACTTTTTGACGATCTTCTGTCGCCCTGCATTCGCTGCTACGCGTGCAGAAATGCCTGTCCCCTGTGTTACTGCCCTACCTGTTTTGTTGATGAATCGCGTCCCCAGTGGGTGGGCAAAAGCACGGATCCCGTGGATACCAGAACCTTTCATTTTCTGAGAGCTTACCATTGCGCGGGCAGATGTACGGATTGCGGTTCATGCGAGCGTGCCTGTCCGGTAGGCATCAACATGCGGCTGCTGACAAGGAAACTGGAAAAGGACTGTTTCGAATCCTTCGGATGGGAAGCAGGACTCACTCTGGAACAACGTCCGCCTTTGGATACTTACAAGATGAATGATCCGGAAGATTTTATCAAATAGGTGTTCGAGTGTTTGACGAGTATCGGACATCCGGATGTTTCAATAAAATGTATCTGAAATATTAAAGATTTACTGACAGATGCCGACTTTTGATATGTATTGCAGACAATTAAAAAGAAGTCGGCAGCAACAAGGCAGCCAAAAGCCTGTCCCCTCTTCAGGAGAAAAGGACGAAAAAAGAGATGGTACGGCAATGTTGTGAAAATTTCTGTTTTCACAGATACCCGACATAGTGCAGAAAGTCCCGAAAACCAAGGGCATAGGTAAAGGCGCACGCCGGTTTCCCTGCGTGCTTTGACAGATACGTCCTCACTCAGTTGCAAAGTGGTCTTCAGAACTTGATGCTGAGTGTGCATTTGTTAATAAACAGTAATGTCTGTTAGCAGAAATGTATCGGATAGGCTATGAAAGTCATTAAAATTGATAAAAAAGACTGGACCGGCGGACTCGGTAAATTAAGCGGGGGATATCGCTTATTCGGTCCTGTGAAAGATAAAGAATTCCATGTGTTCGGAGAACTGGCAAAGGGCAGTCTGCCTGACTTTGCTTTTTCAAACACCCGCGTTTCCGCAAAATCTCTGGTGTTTCCCCAGACCGAGGCTATGTTCAGGTATTCGCTGGATGAAAAACAGGCGGATCATCATATTATGAAAGAGGCGGATAAAGATTATTCGCCACGGGCGGTTTTCGGTATCCGCCCCTGTGATGCCGCGGCTTTTCTGCTGGTTAAGCGGAATTTCGACAATCCCGAATACAAAGACCCCTGGTGGGTACAGGCATATCAGTCCTATACCTTTGTGGGGCTTGCCTGCAATGATCCCTGCGGCACATGCTTCTGTACCACCGCGGGATGCGGACCTTTCCATGAAGAAGGATTGGATATTCTGCTCGCGGATGCCGGAGATCATTTTATAGCAAAGGTTCTTACTGAAAAAGGGGAAAAACTGATTCAGTCCGCGGGCTGGAAGTCCGGCGGAGATGCCGCGGCTATGGCTGCCATGAAAAAGACAGCAGAAGGCAGAATCAGCAGTACGGTACTTATGGACAAGCTCAAAGGCAAAGCTACGATGTCGCTTTATGACGCGGCTTTCTGGGAAGAGACAGCTTTTGCCTGCCTCAACTGCGGAACCTGTACCTTTGTCTGTCCCACGTGCTGGTGTTTTGACATTCAGGACGAGAACCGCGGAACTTCGGGAGTCCGGATGCGGAACTGGGATACCTGCATGTCTCCTATTTTTACGCTTCACGGAACCGGGCATAACCCCAGAGGAACCAAAATCCATCGGGTCCGGCAGCGATTCATGCACAAACTGAAATATTATGTGGACAAGTATGGTGACGGAATTCAATGTGTGGGCTGCGGGCGGTGCGTCCGTTCCTGTCCGGTCAACATTGATATCCGAAAAGTTTGCGAATTGATGAACAATTATGATCCGGCAGCCTGTGCGTGTCCGGCATAAAGGGATTGAGAATTGAGAAGTGAGAAATCAATCGGCAATCCATAAAGGGGGAGCACCATGCAGAATCCATATTTGCCCTATCCGGTCCGTATTGACGAGATCATTACCGAAACCGAAGATAGGAATCTCAAAACATTCAAGTTTGTTTTTCTGAATCCTGATGATGAGAAAAAATTTGCTTATCAATCCGGACAGTTTGCCGAGCTTTCCGTAACCGGCAAGGGAGAAATTCCCATCGGTATCGCCTCTTCTCCCACGGAAAAAGGCTTTACCAAGTTTACGGTAAACAAGGTGGGATTAGTCTCATCTTTTCTGCACAGCATGAAAGTCGGCGATATTATGGGAATTCGGGGTCCCATGGGGCATCCCTATCCCTGGGATGTGCTGAAAGGAAAGAATGTTGTGATTATCGGCGGCGGCTTTGCTTTTACCACGCTCCGTTCATCCATCGTGTATATGCTCGATCCTGCCAACCGGTCGAAATTCAAAGATATCAATGTCATTTACGGCGCACGCTCGCCCGGAATGCTGCTCTACACGGACGAACTCGCGGCATGGGAAAAACGCGACGATATCCGGATGCACATCACCGTGGATGCTGCCAATGATCCGAGCTGGAAATACAATGTCGGATTTGTGCCGACAATTACCGAGAAAAAAGCCCCTGCCGCGGACGCTGACACTTACGCTATCATCTGCGGTCCTCCGATCATGATAAAATTTACCCAGCCGGTTCTTGACAAACTGGGATACGGGCATGATCATATTATCATGTCCCTTGAAAACCGGATGAAATGCGGTATCGGAATGTGCGGGCGATGCAATGTGGGAAAAGACTTCGTGTGCAAAGACGGTCCTGTGTTCACTCTGGCGCAGTTGAAAACAATGCCCCAGGAATATTAAAACAGG
>DYRK01000568.1 GCA_020718785.1 Desulfatirhabdium butyrativorans
ATATATCCGGTTCTTATTAAAAACTATTTAATATTTTTATTTTTATTGACAAGTTCTGCCGCAACGGTTAATAATAGTCCGTTATTTTCCGACACGGCAGATTGTTTTATGTCTGATATTTGTCAGAAAAATTTTGCTGTCCCTGTTTCTGCAAACAATAGGATCAGAGGAAAGAATTTCAAGGCAAAACAGATTCTTTAAAAAACATACCGGCTGATTTCATGCCCGTATGAAAAAACATAAGAGGGGAGGTGGTCTGTTGGGCAGTGTTGTCAAAAAGCGGAGAAAAAAAATGAGAAAGCATAAACATAAAAAGCTTTTAGCCCGTACGCGGCATCAGAGAAGGAAGGGTAAATAAAAATGATACCTGCCGCTTCTTAAAACAGAAAAAGCACCGGCGGCTTTTGATACGGTGCTTTTTCCGTTTATTATTCAGGTTCGGACTGTCGCCGGAATCAGGAGGCGTGGAAAAGCATCTAAGAGCTTTTTCACGCCTGCTCCGTTTCATTGCCTCCAATCTTTCAGACCGTATCCGGCCATAATACTGTCCATTTTTCCTGAAGTCCGAAGTTCCTTCATGCCATCGGTAAATATTTCGGCGTATTTTTTACCGTTTCTGTCCTTATAAAACACCGGATATGAATCGGCAACCCCCTCGTCAACAGGTACGCTGTCAGCCGGAACAATGTTCTCCATCGCTTTGTTTCCCGCTTTTTTTTCTTTATAAAGAAAGTAGCTCACCATAAATTCGTTTTCCACATAAAGTTCGGTGTGTTTCTTCAGCAACATCCCGATATTCCGACTTACCAGATCATTTCCGTACATAGGATTGACATGGGTACCGCCCTCATTTACATATCGGGTTACTTCCGCGCTTGAGTAACTCCAGTCTTTGATAGCCCCCAGTTGTATATTTTTCAATGATCCGATGCCGTTGTATTTCCATTTGCCGATCAGCGGCGAATCCTTCAGAGCATAAAATTTATGGGTATATCGGCAGATTTCTGTTTCAGGAAATACGGCAATTTCTTTATTAACCGGGTGAATCTTTGTCGCGGCAATAATACCGTCAAAGGGTCCTTTGTCATTGTAGGTTTTCAATGCCCGTGTCCAGGGCTGTATTTCAAACCTGACAGCATATCCTTTTTTTTCAAATATATGCCTGAAAATATCGAGAACAAATCCGTTGCGTCCCTCTTCTTTTTCAGAGACACAGACATAAGGACAGAAATCCGTCGTAACCATAGAAATTGTCTCTTCCGCATAGAGAGGATCGGCTGCAATAATCGAAAACAGCAGAAAAATAATAAAGCGATATTTTTTCATAAGCTCCTTTTTTGTTTTTTATTCCGGAGTGCAAAATCATTTTAATAAGATTCAGTTTTAATAAGATTCAGTAGATCGAAAGTTTTCCCGAAATGCTCGCTTGGGATTGACAAATCCCAAGCATTTTCGGCGGATTTGTCAATCCGCCGGGAGCGGACCGGGAGCATTTTCGATCTACTGAGATTGGCATTTTTTGCACTCCGGAACACAGATAATATTCTGCTCTTATTTTCCCTCCGCGGGAGAATATTCTTTCAGATATTTCAGGAATGCCGAATCTGTGGAAAGCACAAGGGTGCTGTCCTTGGTGAAAGCCTCACTGTAAATTTCCAGAGTCCGGCTGAAGGAATAGAATTCAGGATCCGCGCCGTAAGCCTGTGCAAAAATCTGTATGGCTTCCGCATCGGCTTTTCCCTTGATTTCCTGAGAGGTTTTATAAGCTTCGGACGTGATCCGCTTCAGATCGCGATCCCTTTCTCCGATAATCTTGCTTGCCTCGCCTTTTCCTTCGGAGCGGAATTTTTCGGCAATCTGCTTACGTTCCGCAATCATCCGCTCATATACGGAATTTCTGACCCTGTCCACATAGTTGATCCGCTTGATTTTGACATCCACCAGTTCGATACCGAATTTATCTAATTTCGGCTGTGCCTGTTTCAGGATTTCACGGGTGATTTTTTCCCTGCCGGTGGTTATTTTATATAAGGTTTTCTGATCCTTCTGAAGGTCCTCCAGCCCGACCTCCAGTGTGTCCAGTTCGCGGTTGCTTCTGCGTACTGTTTCGATCAGCCGGTATGAGGTGATAAAATTCCTGACCGCAGGATCAATAATATCATCTAAACGGCTCATGGCTCTGTTCATATCGCTGACCGTCTGAAAAAATTTTACCGGATCCGTGATTTTCCATCGGGCAAACGCGTCCACCCAGATATAGGTTTTATCCAATGTGGGAATCTGTCCCGGGTCCCCGTCCCATTCCTGAAGATTTTTAGGGAAATAATTGGCTTTTTCAATAAAAGGGAGCTTAAATCCCAGACCCGGGTCTATTTTTGTTCTCATCACTTTTCCGAACCGGGTGACGACCACCTGTTCCGTTTCATTCACTATGTATGCCGAGGCATACAGCACAGCCGCAGCACTCATGACAAGGGTTAAAACAAAGCTTCTGATTCTCATTTTTCCGCACCGTTGTGTGTTCCGAGGTTAAGTAAAGGAAGAAGATTTTTCTGATCCGCATCAACAATGTAGCTTTTGCCCAGCCGCGGAAAAAGCTCTCTGACCGCTTCAAGATAAAGCCTGCGCCGTGTCACATCCTTTGCATCGGCATACTCTTTGTAAACAGACGTAAATCTGCTGGCATCACCTTTGGCACGGTTGATTCTGTCAAGAGCATAGCCTTCCGCAGCTTTTATCATCTGTTCTGCTTCGCCTTTAGCCGCGGGGATGGCTTTGTTGTAAGCCTCCTTTGCCTCGTAGATCAGTTTTTCCTTTTCCTGAGTTGCCTGATTGACTTCGTTGAATGAGGGCTGAACCGGTTCCGGCACATTGGTCCGTTTCATTTCAATCGTTTCCACCTTTATGCCGATATCTGCCTGATCCAGTTCTGCCTGCAGCACAATTTTTGCCTCCTCTGCCATTTCTTCGCGCTTGCTGATGAGTTCATTGATGCTTCTGTCCCCCACAACCAGACGCATGGCCGCCTCGGACATGTCCCTGAGCAGTCTTTTCGCATCATGAACCTTGAACAGATAACTGTAGGGGTCACTGATACGGTACTGCACAATCCAGGGAACCAGTCCCACATTCAGGTCCCCGGTCAGCATCAGTGCGACATCATTGTCATTTGCCGAAAGTTGGGTGACATCGGACCGCACGGATGTGAAACCGAACTCCTCTTTTTTCACCTGCCGGACCTCGACTTTTGTGACTTTTTCAATGCCTGCCGGCAGCTTGAAGTTCAACCCGGGTTCCGCGGTCCGGACATATTTCCCGAATCGCTGGACAATACCGACTTCATCCACCGCAACCGTATAAAACATGGATGAGGCTGTCATCGCCGCGATAATAAGCAGAATCAGCAGCACAGGTCCGCCCGGAACCTTGAAATGATTTATTTTTTCGATGATCTCATCCATTTTGGGCGGAAGATCGCCCCTTTTCTGCTGCTGTTCTTTAAGTTTTTCCCAATCCCAGCTCATTGTTTTTTTACCCTGTAATTTTAAAATGTTATCCCAAAACAAAAATAAATTGCACCTCACTGAAACAACCGTAATATTGCCAATGTAAATGATGCGGAGTTTCAGGTCAAGGAAAAATCGAATGTTATTATACACAGGGAAAGATTTATCGCTTCGCTCGGAATGAAAGGGATAAAAATTAGGCGCAACGGTTTTTTTGCACACTGTCTGAACCCTGATTTTCAGGATTAAAGGATTTTCATGATTTCTGTTCAGCCGGAATCCGGACAGAAATCCTGCCGGTCCTTTAATTCTTTAGGGAGTCCTGCACAAGCAGTGATGAATTTTATTCAGTTTCTGACTGAAATTTATT
>DYRK01000569.1 GCA_020718785.1 Desulfatirhabdium butyrativorans
TGCTGACGGATGCGGCAGGCAAGCCGCAGACCGGCACGAAAAAGCTGGAGTTCAATCTTTACGATGCGGCAACGGGCGGGAACAAAGTCTGGGGACCGCAGGTTTTCAACAGCGTGCCGCTGGTGAACGGCATGTTCAACGTGATTCTCGGCACGACAGATGCGGGCGGCAAATCCATTGCGGATGCTTTCAGTGCAAAAGACCGGTATCTCGGTATGAAAGTGGACGACGGGACGGAACTTGTTCCGCGGCAGCAGATTCTGAGTACGCCGTTTGCGATTCAAGCACAGTATTCTGCGGAGGCAACACATGCCCAGAAAACCGATATTGCTGAAACAGTACAAGGTACTGATTTATATATTAACTCTGATAGCAATGTCGGAATCGGTACGAATAGTCCCGGTGAAAAGTTGGAAGTAAACGGTAATGCTAAAGTAAATGGTATTATCAAAGCAAAAGGCTTTTCTCGAAGTAATTGTACGACTATAGATGCAGCCGCTAATGGGGGTACACTTATGTGTCCCGAAGGGCAATATGTGGTGGGCGCAGTAAACAGTCCATTTGGAAATGATAAGATTGATAATATCATTTGTTGTAGTCCGGAGTGATCTTAATAAACGCAGCCATGTAGGGTGGGCATGAATATGCCCACCTTTTCATCTGTCTGAATCGTGATTCGCAGGATTTGAACTACGGATTAGCGCTGATTACTCAGATTCCGCTGATTTCTCTTTCAATCCGTGGAATTAGAGGAATCCGTGTAAATCTGCGGTTCGAAGGTTTGTCCGGAAGGATTGGTGTGTCTTATCTACAAGGATTGTGTATAAGCAAGGATTGTCGCACATTGTCTGAATCAGGATTCACAGGATTAAAGGATGAACAGGATTTCCTTTCATCAGGCAAATCACGGTTCGGACAACGAGGCGTGACAGTCCTTGCAGATTATCTCAAATTCTTACAGATAATTATGATGAAAGGAGATAACTCAATGCAGGCAAAAAGAACACATCTTTCTTATGATGATTATGCAAACGGCATTCAGACGCTGAGTCCGGAAGAGCAGTTGAAATTGCTGGAACTGATTTCCGCCGGTCTGCGGAAAACGCTGAAAACCCGCAAAGCAAAACACAGTATTATGGAACTCGAAGGTCTGGGAGCAGAAATGCCGGAAAGCAGAGGAAAAGCAATAAAAATGCTTGAAAAACTTCGTAAAACGGCTGCGGTTGGAGATGTTCTGTCGCCAATCGGAGAAAGGCTGGCAAAATTGAAACAGCGCAAACTCATCAACGGTGATCCGGACGATTTGGTGAATGTAAAGGTAGGAGAATGGAGCGAAGCGGACAATCTGTAATTTATTTGGATACTCATATCGTTTGCTGGCTCTATGAAGGTGATGTTGAAAGACTTTCAGAACCGGCTGCGGAGGCTGTCGAATCATCGGAATGCCTGCTGGTATCACCGATGGTGGATTTGGAACTTCAGTATCTTTATGAGATAGGGAGAATATCAAGAGTACCGGAGGAGATATTGGCAGCTTTGGCCGGGGATATCGGGTTACAGGTAAGCGATATATCATTTTCTCTTGTTGTCAGGAAAGCTAAAAGTATCAACTGGACTCGCGATCCTTTTGACCGTTTGATCACTGCTCAGGTTATGCTCATAGAAAATGCCTGTTTGGTGACAAGAGACAGAATGATTCGTGAAAACTTCACCAAAGCGGTTTGGTAATCTGTAAGGATTGTGTGTAAGCAAGGATTGTCGCACATTGTCTGAATCGTGATTCGCAGGATTAAGGGACTCCGAACCACGGATTACCGCAGATTACTCAGATTTCGCTGATTTCTTCTTCAATCCGTGGAATTAGAGGAATCCGTGTAAATCTGCGGTTCGAAGGTTTGTCTGGAAGGATTGTTGCCACAGACGCACACAGACATACACAGACAACAGTTTAAAAATGTTATTTATTTATGACATTGTCAGACTTCGCTGTCTGTGTGTGTCTGCGGCTAATATCCCAACAATACAACAAAAGGAGAAATTATGAAAGCATTACTGACAGTTTTGACGTTAGCGTTATTTGTAGCAGGAGCGGCATTTCCGGCAATCGCCGCGCCGGAATTGTCTCTTGACTCGGCAGAGGTCTTGCAGGGACAAACTGCTGTTTTGAACCTCAGCATTTCCGGCGGAACCGAAGCTTATGCCGGCGTCAACGCCAAAATCAGGCTCCCGCAGGGCGTAACGGTCAGCAGCGTTTCAAAAGGCACGCTACTGGCTTCGGGATTCACGGCAGACTGGTATGCAAGCGGCAGCGATGTTGCAGTGATTGCTTATTCGACGAGCAGCACTTTTTCCTCAGATGGTGTGCTGTTTACTCTGAATCTTCATGCGGATTACAACACTGCCGTAGGAGACAAGGATGTCACTTTTGTAAGCGATACTTCCTCTCTGAGCAATTTCAATGCCCTTTCCAATTCAGACGGCTCGAAATCAGTCCCGCCCTCAGTGAAAAACGGAATCCTTACGGTGCTGGCAGACATAGACAAAGACGGGCTTTCCGATGAATGGGAAAAGCAATATTTCGGAAATCTGAATGAAACTGCGGACGGAAACCCGGATAATGACGATTTCACTAACCTTGAGGAATACAAGAACGGCACGGATCCGACAAAAGAGACGGCTGTTGAACCCGGCGATGTGGATGGTGACGGAGAGATTAAGCTGAAGGATGCGACCCTTGCCCTCAAGGTCGTGTCCGGTGAAAAACCCGAAGATGTCAAACTCGGCGCTGATATCGGCAACAAACAGGGAGAGAAAAAAATCGGGATGGAAGAAGTTGTTTTTATCCTCAAAAAGCTTGCCGGTAAATAAGCAAGGGCAACCACAGGGGGTTGCCCCTACAATCGGCATTTTCATGTAGGGGTAAGCCCCTGTGCTTACCCTTTTTAAAAGGAGGAAAACCGTGACGGCAAATGTTCGGCGAAAGATGTTCACGACATACGAATACCACCGCCTGACTGAACTGGGTATTCAAAAGATGGAAGTTATGGAAAGAAAGCTTGCGCCGTTTGAAAAACGCTTCGGGATGAACAGCCGGGACGCATGGACAGCGTATCAGAAGGGAACACTCGGCGATGACGGAGACATTATGGAATGGATGATGCTTTTTGAAAATCTTCTGGCGCTGCAAAATCAATATGAGCGGATCAGAGAGGCTGGAATATGATGATTGAAGAATATTTTCAAGAGATAATCGCTGTTCTTGCATGTGGTTTCCGGCGAATGTCTGAACGCTTTGGGAGTAATTGCCGAAGTTGATGAATATTTCCGCAATCTGTAGAAGTATATGATTCAACCCATTAATAAATAGGAGGAAGTAACATGAAAAAAATTGTTGCGTTTCTGTTTGTTGTGTTTCTGCTTTTCCCCTTCAGTCCGATGCCTGCACACGCGCTTGAATGGCAGGATATCCGGGACGGTGTTTTGGGGAGAAAGACTGCCACGCAGGAAATGGATGTCAACGGGGACGGCAAGGTGGATGTGGCGGATGTGATAACATATCTGAATGATAATCCTATTCTTACAGCTTCAATGGTCGGTGAGCATGTAGGGATATTGTTCAGAGACATCGGCAAATTGATGGACGGGCAGACTGAAGCTGCGGGACAATTGCCTTTTGCCTTGAACATCACCGGAGAAAATCCCCTGACAGGCGAAATTGACAATGGCTCCGACAACGATCTCGGTCATTATTCTCTTTATTTTCCGAGCGGCGTATTTCCCGTAACATTCAAAAGCGGAGCGGAGAATGAACTCAATTTCGAAGTACAGTTCACTACATCCGGTTCCAATTTGTCCCCGGATAGTGATCTGACCC
>DYRK01000570.1 GCA_020718785.1 Desulfatirhabdium butyrativorans
GCATATCGGGTTCCGGTCTGCGGCGCAGTCCATTTCCACCAGGCCGATTTTCCGCCGATATCTTCCTCATCTTCAGCTTGCGGCTCACCCGTCTCTTTTGTGGCATCCGTATTGGAACCTGCTGTTTTTCCCGAGGGACCGTCCAATGCTATGGCATTTGCAAAATTGTCGTTTGCCGGAGGATATGCCAGTCTCCAGTTCAGGAGAATATTTCCGGAGGCTCCTTCATTCCCGTCAACGGCAAAATAATAGGTCTTGCCCTTTTCGACATAGAAAGTCACTCCGCTCGTACCGTCATTCCAATCATTATCATTCTCTGCAATCTTTGTGAGTGATCCAACATTCGATCCGGTATAAACCGAGAGCAGGGTGTCGAAATCGCTGCCGTTAGTGTCAAAAGCAAAGCAGCCGTTTTCAATGGCTGTTCCTCTCCACCAAAGCGATTTTCCGCCCTTGTTTCCCGCGTGATTCGGCTCTCCGGCCTCTTTTGTGGCATTGACATTCGAAGCCACTGCCATCCATTCGAGTTCCGAAGCATCGGCAAAATTATCCGCTCCCGAAGGAGCAAGTCTCTCCCAGTTCAGAACAGTATTTCCGGACGCGCCGTTTTTTCCGTCCACAGCGATGTAGTAACGCGTTCCGGACTGTGCGCGAAAACTCAGACTGCTGAGATTGCCGGGAGATCCGTCATCATCATTGCTGGCGACAAGTTTCAGGCTGATGGGCGATGTTCCGGTGTAAACCGCCAGAAGCGTATCGAAATCGCTGCTCTGAGTATTAAAGGAGAAATAGCCGGAATATTCGTCTTTCACCGGCGGCGCGATCCATGAATACCAAAGGGATTTTCCGCCGATATTTTCAGCATGGTCCGGCTCTCCGAATTCCGTAGTGGCATTTACATTTGAAGCTGTCGTAGTTCCGGATTCTTCAGACAATTTTGCCGCATTTGCAAAATTATCATTGAAATTATCTCCTCCCGAAATGTCTTTCTTCCAGTTCAGCGTAATATTGCCGGATGTCAGACCGTATCCGTCAACGGCAATATAGTAAACTTTGTCTTTCTCCGCATGAAAAATGACACGGCTGGCTTTGTTATCAGTATCGCCGATGACTTTCGATTTGATATCATTGTTGCTTCCCACTTCTGTGAGCAAGTCAACGACCGTGCCGGTATAAACCGCCAGCATTGTATCAAAATTGCTGCCTTCCGTATCAAAAGAAAAATAGGCGGATTCCGTGGCTGTCCATTTCCACCAGACCGATTGCCCGCCTTTGTTTCCGGCATGATCCGGTTCTGACGGCTCTTTTGCAGCATCTGTATTTGAGCCTGTTTTCTGTCCGGATTCGCCAGTCAGAACAACAGCTTTCGCGAAATTGTCGTTTTCCGGTCCCGTAACAGCAATGAGAACCGCTGAAACGGTAGTCACACTGCTTTCATTGCCTTTTGCATCCTTTGCCTGAACATGTAGATACCATGTTCCGCCGGTATTGCTGGACTTGGACACGGTTTCAATATCCGAATATGCTCCGGAAGGCGTTCCGGTTTTATTCTGATCTATCTGATAGCGGAACGTGACCGGAGAATTTTCCGACGTCGCATCCCATTTCCAGACTTTTGTTTTTACAGGAGAAGAATCATCAGACAGACCCGTGACTGCCGGAACAGAATCGCCTGATGTCGTGAAGTCAATTCCAAGCAGTTTGGCTATATCCGATATAGCCGGATCCGAATCCGGACAACTGACCGTCAGGCTGTATTTGTCCCCCTTTCCCATAGCGTAAGGATACTGGGCAGTTCCGGGATATTTTTTCAATGAAGCGCCGATCAGATACAGATTGTCTTCAGCCTTGTATTCGATGAGTTTGTCACCCATCGGCACGAGATAAGCCGTTCCGTTTGCCGCATCCAATATCGAAGTGAAAAAAGCCTGATTTGAATAGCCGTTATAGCCGGTTATGCTGCACTGCCCGTCCATAATCGCTTTATATTTGTCGAATTGGTCCTGCTTGCCGAATGTACCGTTTATGACAAATTTCTTGCCGAAATAAATAGGCTCATCGGATACTACGGCATCGAATGACTTCTGAACGCTTTTCTCTCTTGAATCGGCGATCACGGTAATTTTGCTATGCCCTTTGGCTGCAACGGGCGTAAGGGTCAGGATATTTCCTTCTATGCTTGCAGAGACATCGCTGTCGGAACTCTCGGCACGAAGAGATACTTCATCTCTGTAATCCTCATCAGCCGCGTCAATTCGGATTTTCCGGGTTTCTGTAAGGATGATATCGCTGAAGTCATTATTGATGACCGGCGTGCTGTCGTAAGCGGCAATCTGCGCCTTTTCTTCATCCGTCACCGTCCCCGTTGAAATCGTAACCGTATAATCCGTCTTGGGATCATAAGAATAATATGCCCCTTTTTCGTTTATCAATGCAGCCTTGATCCAATATTTTCCGGCAGGCAGGTCCAGTTTTATGGTCTTGTCGTCGGAAGCCACAATTTCATCATTGGCTGCATAGACAATGATATAAAATGCCTGACTCGGATAGCCTCGGGTTCCGCTTATTTCGGTAGTACCTTTGAGAAAGGTACTATAAATATCGGCATCTTCAGGCGCATAGAAATTACCCGTAATTTTCGAACCGTTGATTGCGTCGGGAGGACTTTCCGGTCTGATTATCTCGTTGTAGCAGTTCTTTCCTTCGCAGGGTTTGATATTATAGATAATTTCCAAATCCGGCGCAAAAGAATAAGGTCCGGCATTGACCGTGTCATCGAGAAAATAGAAATCATCATAATGTCCGCCCCAGCCCATGTTCACATGAATTTTTTTGCCGGCCCGATCTGAAGCATATCCGTCGGCAACCGTGGCATGTCCCGGAAAATTCAAAGCCACCGGGCGGTCGCTGTCTATTTCGGATTTGATCATGTCAAAGAAAGCGGTTTTATCCTCGTTCTTCATGATATTCAATTCCGTGGAATATCCGAAATTTTCAAGCAATGCCGTAATGTTGAACGACGCGCTGGTTTCATCTATGCCGAAATTCGCCCGGTCCGCTATGCCCAGATCGCGCATCAGCACGGCAACTTCGTCCTGCATGTATTCCGGCGAACTGGAATCAACAACATCGGGCATATTGTCCCAGTTGTAATTTTTATAAAGGACTGTCTTTAATTTCTGATTGTTCCACGTATGCCTCAGAATGCCGACCGCTTTTTCAGGATGCTTATGATATTTCATAATCTGTCCCAGGGCAGTCTGAACACAGCCGGTAACCACAAGCTCGCCGTTGATCTCCGGCAGGAACTTGTTGTAAACAGGAGACTGATTCCATCTGGTAGTCAGCAGATTTTTACCGGCAGTATATCTGGGCGCGGTTCTTGTTTCTTCATAAGAAAGCAGAAAATTCCAGCGGTCATGATTTTCATTCTGAGCGTTTTCCCGGTATTTCGGATGAAATACCGCACCCAGTTCATTTGTCAGAACATTTTTATACCATTCGGGAAGCGTGTCAAAAGGGCAGGTCAGAGAATAGGATTTTATCGGAACCAGCGATTCGGAACCCGATACAAGGACATAGCCGCCCTGCCCGAGCATCATCACATATCCGACAGTCTCACCGTCCTTCTCAAGGTTTTTGACAGAAACGATTTCTTTGTCGCTGCCGATGTAAGACAGGAAATTTTCAGCCGCTTTTCTGCAATCCCCGTCAGTCATGTCCGCGGATACAGCAGAGCTGAACATACAGCACAATGTTAAGGTGATAATAAGCGTTTTGACTTTGTTCACTACAGACTCCTTTTTTCAGAAATTGACAATATGGTGGCGGATTTCAGACAATATTACTGAATCCGCTTTTTTTT
>DYRK01000571.1 GCA_020718785.1 Desulfatirhabdium butyrativorans
TTGCCTTGAAGCCGGAGTCTTCGCTCCTCACTTTCAACTTTCCCGGCGGCAATCAATGCCTGTCCCAGAGAAATTCCGCCGTCATTGGGAGGAACGCGGGTATGAGTAAATACCTGAAAGCCTTTCTGCTCAAGAGTTTGAGTCAAGCCGCCTGACAGTATCGGATTCTGAAACACGCCGCCGCTTAATGCCGCCTGTTTCACTCCGTTCTCTTTTCCTGTGATTTCACAGAGTTTTGAAAACAGACGGATCAGAGTGTTATGAAATCTCGTGCTGATTTCAGGCAGGGGAACGCGTTTCTGCATATCTTCTGTCACGCCCCGGATAATGGGCTTAAAAGGAATGATGCGGATGTCTCCTGAAATTTGTTCCCAGTCATAGACAGAATCTGTGTTTTCATCAGCCAGCATTTCCAATTCCGCTGCTGCCTGACCTTCAAAAGAGACATGACTCCGGATTCCCATGATCCCGGCAATGCCGTCAAACAGGCGTCCCATACTTGAAGTCAGCGGAGAGGCGATTTTTTTCTGTATCATCTCTATAAGAAATTTTATTTTTTTCTCATTGTTTTCTCTCAATACCGGGAGATCGAGATTCCACATCTCATCGCCGAAAGTGCTGTAAAGATAACTCACAGCCATTCGCCAGGGTTCCTTTATCGCCGCAGTGCCTCCGGGCATGTGAATATAGGATAAATGAGCAATCCGTCTGAACTGCTCTGTTTCTGCAAGAAGAACTTCTCCTCCCCATAAATTGCCGTCTGTCCCGTATCCTGTGCCGTCGAATGCAAGCCCTATAACAGGACCCTGAGCCTGATTTTCCGCCATGCAGCTCATAATATGGGCATGGTGATGCTGGACAGGAATCTGCCGCATATCCCGCTGTTCCTGTGCATAGCGCGTGCTGAGATAATCCGGATGGAGATCATGCGCGATGACTCGTGGCTGAATATCGAGAATCCGCCGGATATGGCTGATCGTCTGTGTGAAAAAAGAATAAGTCGGATAATTTTCCAGATCGCCGATATGCTGGCTCACAAATGCCTGATTTCCCTTTGTGAGACAAACTGTATTTTTCATCTCTGCACCGCAGGCAAGAATCTGAGGATGGGTTTTTCTCAGAAAAACCGGCATAGGAACATAGCCTCTTGAGCGTCGGATAAAGCGGACAGTATTCCGGGTTTCGGCTTCTTCGCTCCGGACAATCGAATCATCGCTTCTGACAAAAATATCGCGGTTATGAATCAGAAAATAATCCGCAATCCCGGAAAGCCGGGAAAAAGCCTCTTCATTGTCTGAGACAATCGGCTCTTCGCTCAGGTTTCCGCTGGTCATAACCAAAGCCATGAAGCGATTCTGTCCCAATAGAAGATAATGCAGCGGCGTGTAGGGAAGCATTACTCCGAAATATCTGTTGCGTGGCGACACTTCATCTGAAAGGCAATTCGGTTCTTTTTTTCTCAGAATCACAATAGGACGCTGATGAGACAACAGCAAGGATTCTTCTGCCGGTCTGATATGGGCATAGCGGCAGATATCGGCTATGCTGTGAGACATGAGCGCAAAGGGTTTTTCCTCACGATGTTTTCTTTTTCTCAGCCTGACCACAGCCTCATGATTTTCCGCATCCGCAGCCAGATGAAAGCCTCCGAGTCCTTTGACCGCGAGGATATATCCCTGTCTGAGCAGTTCGGCAGCTTTTTCCACAGGCTGATCTGTCTGAATCCGTGTCCGGGTATTGTCGCAGAGAAAAACACGGGGACCGCAGACCTCGCAGGCATTGGGCTGGGCATGGAATCTCCGGTTTCCCGGATTGTCATATTCAGCCTGACATTGCCTGCACATTGTGAAATATCTCATTGTCGTATCGGTCCGGTCATAAGGAATGTCTGAGATAATGGAATAGCGGGGACCGCAGTCGGTGCAGTTGATGAAAGGGTAGCGATAGCGGCGGTTCTCATGGTCAGACATCTCTCCGAGGCATTCATCGCAGATTGAGACATCCGGTGAAATCAGCGTTGATCTGTTGCGCTCTGTTTTGCTCTCTGTAATGGAGAATTTGTCAAATCCCTTTATTGTTTCAGGATACTCTGAAATTTCGGTAATATGGGCAAGCGGCGGTTTTTTTCTGACAATATCCTCGCAGAATGCTTCGATTTGCATAGACTGTCCTTCGATACGGACAGATACGCCCGCGGATGTATTGGCAATTTCTCCCTTTAATCCGTGCTGAACTGCCAGCCGGAAAACAAAAGGGCGGAAGCCTACGCCTTGTACTATGCCTTTGATTTCAAGTCGTTTTGCGATCATAAGGTTCATTTCGATGAATCGGAAATGCTCGCTTGGGATTGGCAAATCCCAAGCATTTCCGGCGGATTTGTCAATCCGCCGGGAGCGGCGGCAATATCCCCGGCAATAAATTGCCGGGCTATTTTCATAAATCCCTACGGGATTGAATCTCATGTTACGCACCATGTCATTCCTGCGGAAGCAGGAATCTGTGACAGGCATGGATTCCCGCTTTCGCGGAAATGACAGCGGAACAGGATAAACGCGTGAATCTGCATCAGGCTGCGTAACGTCAGTTATATATTTCCACGAGAATATTTTCTGAAAATCTGTACATGGTTTTCTGATTTTTTGCAATCAGAACTTTGATTTTCTGTTGACTTTTTCAGAATAAATATTCTATACTCAGCAGATTGAAAATGCCCCCCGGCCGCTCCCGGCGGATTGACGGTCATTTTTATCCTTCGGCGCCGGAAATGCCTGGGATTTGTCAATCCCAGGCGAGCATTTCGGGAAAGCTTTCGATCTGCTGATATTTCTCTATTTTTCAAAAGCGATACGGAAATGGATAAACGATTTAACGATTTAAATACATATCTGAGAAAAAATTTCGGGTGCAGGGTACAGAAAATAAGCGTGGATGCAGGACTGTCCTGTCCCAACAGAGACGGCACGGTTTCAACAGGCGGCTGCATTTACTGCAATGCCAGAGGGTCTGGAACCGGCGATCATGCCCGAGGGCTTTCGGTTACAGAACAGCTTATCCGCGGAAAACAGGCACTTTCAAAGAGATATAAGGCAAAAAAATTCATCGCATATTTTCAATCTTTTTCAAATACTTACGCTCCTATTGACAGGCTCGGACAGCTTTACGGAGAAGCCCTGTCGCTTGAAGATATGGTCGGCATTTCAGTCGGCACAAGACCGGACTGTGTGAATGAACCGGTTCTTCAACTTCTCGAAGATTATGCAAAAAATTATTCGGTCTGGATTGAATACGGTTTGCAGTCTGCATCAGACAAAACCCTTGCCCTGATTAACCGGGGGCATGATGTGAGATGTTTCAGAAATGCCGTGGAAGCCACGCGAAACAGAGGCATAAAAATATGCGCCCATGTCATTCTGGGGCTTCCCGGCGAAACCCGGTCAGATATGCTTCATACCGCTGAATTCATTGCAGATGCCGGCATAGACGGACTCAAACTCCATCTGCTTTACGTGATCAGAGGAACAAAGCTTGAATCGCTTTATCAGAGCGGAACTTACAGATGCCTTGAGCAGCAGGAATATTCAGAGCTTGTGTGTGATTTTCTGGAGCGGATCCCCCCGCAGATCGTTATTCAGCGTCTGACCGGGGATCCGCACCGCGAAGAATTACTTGCACCGCTCTGGTCGCTTCAAAAAACAGAAACCCTTTCTATCATACTGGATACGCTGGCAAAAAGGGATTCATGGCAGGGCAAATATTCTCATCATGCAGGACAGTTTTGCAAAGCCGTCTTACAGTAAAACGATTTTCCAAATCGTTTCTCTTTGGCTGAAACAGACACAAAAC
>DYRK01000572.1 GCA_020718785.1 Desulfatirhabdium butyrativorans
AACAGGAAATTTCAGAAATGTCAAGAAGTTATTTCTTAGCTTGATGCATATGGGCTGAACCCTGATTCGCCTGATTAAAGGATTGGCAGGATTTCTGTCACGCCCGGGGACACGCCGCCGGAGTGTCCCTACTCGCTGACCCTTTTCATCACTGCTCCGAGCTGTTCGAATTTTTTCTCGATAGCTTCATATCCCCGATCAAGATGATACACGCGATGGACTTCGGTTTGTCCCTGAGCCACAAGCCCTGCCAAAATCAGCGATGCGCTTGCTCTGAGATCGGTTGCCATGACAGGAGCGGCAGAAAGCTTGTCCACTCCTTTGATGACTGCTGCATTTCCCGAAACCGTAATATCTGCGCCCATACGCCTGAGTTCGCTGACATGGATAAAACGGTTTTCAAAAACCGTTTCGGAAATCAGACTCAAGCCTTTTGCAACCGACATCAGCACCATGAACTGCGCCTGCATGTCTGTAGGAAATCCAGGATATGGCAGAGTTTTCACATCCACACTTTCGATTCTGTCTGCGCCCTTTACGCATATCACTTTGCCGTTGGTCCGAATGTCTGCTCCGGTCAGTTTCAGTTTATGTATCACTCCTCTCAAATGTTCCGGTTCGCAATCCAGAAGTGTCACATCTCCACGAGTCAATGCCGATGCCACCATAAAAGTTCCGGCTTCGATCCGATCCGGTATTATACTGACTTCCGCGGGATGTAGCGATGAAACGCCCCTGACAGTAATGACTGAATTTCCAGCCCCCTCTATGTCCGCGCCCATTTGATTCAACACATCAGCCAATGCTATGACTTCAGGCTCACGCGCGGCATTGCGAAGCAGAGTCACACCTTCTGCCAAAACCGCTGCCATCATCAGATTCTCGGTTCCTGTCACTGTCGGAATATCAAAATAAATATCTGCGCCTTTCAGACGGTCTGCCGAGGCTTCTACATAACCGTGAGCCAATTCGATGGAAGCCCCCATCTGAGAAAGTCCTTTGAGATGCAGATTGATGGGCCGTGCGCCGATAGCACAGCCTCCGGGCAGAGAGACTCTGGCTTTTCCGAGCCTTGCCACCAGCGGACCCAGCACGAGAACAGAGGCGCGCATCTTTCGTACCAGATCGTAAGGGGCTTCATGTTCATGAAGCCCGCCGGCGTCAATCTCAACCGTATTGTCATTGCTTTCGATTTTTGCACCGAGATGGGAAAGCAGGCGGCTGATGCTTTCTATGTCCTGAAGTTTCGGGACATTGTGATAGATATTCCTCCCCTCTGTGAGCAGAGAAGAGACCAATATCGGCAGTGCCGCATTTTTTGCTCCGCTGATTTTTACTTCGCCTTTGAGGGTGCGGCCCCCTTCAACAATTATTTTATCCATTTTTCCTCAATTGACTATGTTGCAGCGCTTCAGCATACAGAGATTTGACAGCATCATCAAGGCTGCTCTCAATTTCAGTATCTTGTCCGGCGCCGCTTTTTAGTTTAACTAAATAATCCGAAACAACACTGTTGAACCACGAGAGACGATCCGATGACGGAAGGATAATCGGAAGCCTGCGAAGATATTTGGCTGAGTTATTGGCTGAGGGATTGATTTGCCGTAGAAGCCGCCAACAGATGCCGGAATTCAAAAATGCCAGAAGAAACCCGAACAGATTTGATTTGTTCGGAAAAATACCGACTACCGACTGATCGAAGAGCCATGACTCGTAAATCACAGAAGCCGTTGCACGTCCCGAACTGACCATAGGAAATCCGATACCGGTCCTGAAATAAAAACTGCTATTCTGGAATCGGGATTTGCTGTCAGTTCTGTATTGCCGAACAGCCTCTGCACTCCAATCAATAAACCAAAGCACGGGCTTCAGGTACGGAATGCCTCCGCCCTTCAGAATCGGGATAAAGCAGGCTTCATTATCAAAGCCCTCCAGAGTCGGATAGAAATTGCTGCTGGAAACGATCTTCTGAATATCTGCTTCGTGATATTTGTCATGTCCACGGGTATTGGCAGCAGACCGGCGGAGATATTTTCCGTCAGCGCCGGTGTATATGCCGGTTACACAGTCGGCAATATCTCCGAGGCGCAGGACAGCTTCGTCAATGAGTTGAGTCTCGGGTGAATATCCGTTCAGCGGGAAAGTAAATTCCGGCCTTTGCAAAACAGAATATTGACTGATTTCGTGATGCCTTCCGCCTCCTGAAATCAATTCGTCAAGGTTCTCGCAGTGTCTGATTCTCATAAGATGACATGGATTCGGTTTTCGATTGTCAATGCTGATTATGCAAAGCTTGGCGTAACCGAATTTGACACCGGGAAACACAGCAGATGGGAAAATGTCTGCCGAGTTAATTGTCGTTGTTTCAATAATTCGCCTTCTGAGAGCCTTCTGAAGATGCAGATAAAGAAATGTCTCAGGCAGAATGAACACAGCGCGGCCGTTCGGACTCAGCTTATTTAAGCTCTGAGCAATAAACAGCCCATAAGTTTCTTTCACGTACATGTTCGGAAATACTGATTTCAGAGAAATTCGTTTTTCATATTCCTGCCAGCCGCCATACGGCGGGTTCGCTATGATACGGTCAAATGTGAGTGCATCATCAAACAAAGCTCCGGATGAAAGAAGAAAATCCCGATTCAAAACCTCGATGTTCTTGTTACAGGCATACTTGGTATGCAATGCAGTAACAGCATTATTCGAAAAATCAATTGCCCGGATTCTGAGAGTCTTATCGGTAGCAAGCAGCCCGTCAATAAAACAGCCGCTGCCGGCTGACGGCTCTAAACAGAAATCGCCGTTTTCCGGGTTCAACAGTCGTACCATATAGGACACTAACTGCTTATCGCTCGTATAAAAAGAGCGGCAGATATCGCGGTGTCGGATATTTTGGGTTTTTAGTTCCATAGTCATACTACCATTCCAAATATGACAGGAGATTATTGCTGCGGAAGTGCGTTAAGGTATCTGCTGCGAAATCATTGTGCCAGTCTATGTTGGTTTTTATCCAAGCATCAATATCGAATCCTGTAAAAATCCGCATCTGTGAGTATGCGTCTGCGCCGCAATAGGCTTCCCAGACACCGGAATCTCTCAGCGTTCTGAAGTAATGATTGTTTTGATTTTCACGCGCACGTACCAGAAGCACATTCTTGTATCCTGCCTCAAGATTCCTATAGATAGCGGCAACCATCAACAGTCTATTTGTATTACCTTTTTCGTTTGATCCGAATCCGCTCTTGAGATCAATATTCATGCGTCTGCCTTGAAACTCGAAATGAATATCCGATTCAAGATTAATCTCTCCCGAGTCCACAAGTGACCAGACTTTTTCGTAATACTCAAGAAGTTCACGTCTCTGCTCACCGCTGACAGGCAATTGACTGATATATTCAGTCAGTTCTTTCTTCAAACATTTTCTTACATCGGCAAAAAGCGGCGGTATAAAGTATGTCAAACCCCTTGGCGCATAGTCAAAAGCTGTACGCACGAATTTTTCCCATAGCTCTCCGATTCGCCGTGAGAAAGCCATGTACTCGTATTGCCATACTTCATTTCGAAGTTCGAGCATTGCGATATATGAGGCGTAATTCGCGGTCAAGAGAGCTGATAGCTTTTCTTCCGGTATCCAGTTTTCCTTTGCGGCAGTCCCAAGCAGTGAACTCAAAACATTACGAAAACTCTCTTGCGATGCCTTATTGATTTCAAAAGTCAGTTTTTTGTGCTGACGTCGTCCGATTTCTCGTTGAAGACAGACAAGAGTTTCTTTACCACGCTCTCTGAAGTAAGTACCTCGTCAATAATTTTGTAACATTATGTGAACTCAATAACGTACTGGGA
>DYRK01000573.1 GCA_020718785.1 Desulfatirhabdium butyrativorans
GACTGGTATAATCGCCGGTCAGGCAAAGCACATTGTCAATGCCCAGCGAACACGCGCCCAGCAGATCGGACTGCAAAGCAATTCGGTTTCTGTCCCGGCAGGTCATCTGATAGACCGGCTCGAATCCGCGTTCTTTGAGTCTGACCGATGCGGCAAGTGATCCGAGCCGCATCACCGCGCTCTGATTGTCGGTCACATTGATGGCATGAACATGTCCCCGGACCATTTCCGCTTCCTGCGCGCACTGGGGAACTGCGCCTCCGTCTTTGCTCCGCAGACAGCCTTTGACGGGCCCCACTTCGCTGGTGATGACAAACTCGCCTTTATCGAACAATTCTGTCAGTTTCATTCCACTCTCCTTTCTTTGATATTGAGTCTGCGGGGTTTTGCCATCTTGCTGTAATCTTTGGGGGCCATAAAGCGGCGCAGTTTGTCCGATTCGCCGAGAGCGATCATGCGGTTGTAAATCAGAATCCATGCACAGTCGCGTTCGGAATCCACTTCGCATTTGCCGTTCTGCGCGCCGCCGCAGGGACCGTTGAGCAGGCTTTTGGCGCATTTGGTCACCGGACATATTCCACCGGTTTCATTCAGAATACATTCGCCGCATTCCTGACACTGCTCAATTGCCAGCTCTCCCATGATCAGCGTGTCTATGTGTCCCACCGAATCTAATCCCACTTTTACGGGAATCGTCAGACCGTAATTTTCAAGCACCTGCCGGGTGATCTGAACCGCGCCGCCGCATCCCAGAACCAGCACCGCCTGCGCTGATTTCAGCTTGTCCATAAGCGGATCCAGCGCGGCTTTGGTTTTGTCCACATAGCAGGTACGATCCGGAGACAGGGCAAATAACACGTTTTTGCTGTTTTCTTTTAATTTTTCAACCATTTGACTGACCTGATCGCTGCCGCCGGTCATGCAGACTTTGGCGCAGCCGTCGCAGCCGATAACTGCCACTTTTTCATAGCCCTTCAGCGCATGGCTGATTTCTTCAAAGGGCTTGGGAGTTGTTCCGATCATTTCTGCCTCTCTTTTTTTGTAATAAGTTGTTTATTAGACATTTTCAGAAATAAAAAAGGTTCTCGCGTCTATTCTTAGCTTTGGCGCGGAGGGCGCAAAGGAAGAAAGAGAGAAAGCATCCGTTCTGCGATTTCCGGCGGCTTCGCGCTCTTTGCGCCCAGACTGAGAATAGATGCGGGAGATTCGCCGCTTATTTCTGAAAATGTTTATTTTTTCTGCAAACAGATACGGTAAAAAGTGCTTTGTTCCTCAATTTCCGTCACCTGATACTGAAATCGGTTCAGCACCCGGAACAGTTCTGCCCGGGTATCTGAATCATTCCCGAATATTTCAAGTATCTCACCGGGTTTTATCTTTCTGAAAGCCTGCGTGACTTTCAGAAACGTGAAGGGAGCGACTTCACCCCGAATATCCAGATGATAAGATGCTTCGCTTTGCTGAGAATGACATCGCAGCCCCTGCATGTCACCCTGAACGCAACGAAGGGTCTCAGTGTCAGACAGAGATTCTTCGCTACGCTCAGAATGACAGCCGCTTTGCTGAGAATGACATATATGTTTCTGCATATAAAGCCCCCTGTCTGTATATTGGAGAATGCAAGCTTTGTGCCAGCCCTTCGGGCAGGTGAGGGGTTCGAGGTTCGAGGTTCGAGGTCGGAGGCTTCAGCCCGCACCCCGAACCTCTGACCCCTTACCCCGAACCTGTAAAAAAACATTTACACCTGTAAACCTGTTTACACTTGACAACTGTAAAGGCTTTACATATTGTAAGCCTTATGTCTGAAAACGATTTCAGCCAATATTGGAAAACCATTTTTGAAACCGTGGCAGACGGTCTGATGGTCGTGGATACCGAAGGCATCATTGTTTCCGTAAACAGCGCGATGGAAAGCCTCACCGGCTTCACCCGGGCGGAACTCATAGGACAGTCCTGCGAGATACTGGGCTGCGATGTCTGCGCCGGCGAAAGGCGCGAAGGCATGGACAAGCATTGCGCGCTGTTCAAGGAGGAGCGCATCAGGCTGGCAAGATGCACCTTGCGGAAAAAAGACGGAACCCCGCTGTATGCCGTCAAAAAGGCCTCGGTGCTGAAAGACGGCGCCGGACAGGTCATCGGCGGCGTGGAAACCCTCAATGATCTGAGCGAAATCATGAATCGGGAAAAGCTGATTTCAAATTTGCGCCGGGAACTCAGCGCTCAAAACAGTTTTCACGGGATGATCGGCGAATCGCCGGTCATGCGGCAGTTGTATGATCTGATTCCCGGCGCCGCGGGCTCAGACGCGCCGATTGTGATTTACGGGGAAAGCGGCACCGGAAAAGAACTGGCGGCAGGCGCGGTTCACCGGCTCGGCGCACGGCGCAAAGGACCTTTTATCAAAGTCAACTGCGCCGCGCTCAATGAATCGCTTCTGGAAAGCGAACTCTTCGGGCATGTCAAAGGCGCGTTTACCGGCGCGGCTCATACCCGGATCGGACGCTTTGAAGCCGCGAATCACGGGGATATTTTTTTAGATGAAATCGGGGATATGCCGGCTTCGGTTCAGGTGAAACTGCTGCGGGTTCTGCAGGAAAAAGAAATCGAGCGGGTCGGGGATCACAGACCTGTTTCTACGGATGTCCGCATCATTTCGGCAAGCAACAAAGACCTGATGAAACTTGTGGAAGCGGGGCGTTTTCGTGAGGACCTGTATTACCGCATCAGTGTGATTCCGCTCTGCATTCCGCCCCTGCGGGAAAGGCGAGAGGATATTCCTTTGCTCATCAACGCATTTATCAGCCGGATACGGCTGAAGACGGAAAAAAACATTTTCGGCATGACGCAGGCGGCTTACGAACTGCTGAATGACTGCTTATGGCCCGGAAATGTGCGCGAACTGATGAATGTCATTGAATACGCTTTTGTACGGTGTCCCGGCGGGGACATTCTGCCGGAACATCTTCCGCCGTCTCTGACGGCAAATCCGTTGAGAGCAGAGTCCCGCGCGGCTGCTGAAATACGTCCTGCCGACAGGAAACAGCCGCCTGATATGTCTCAGCATCCGGAGACAGATGAAGAAGAACGGCAGCAGTTGGCAGATGCGCTGGCGGCAGCCCGCGGAAACAAGTCGCAGGCTGCACGGATGCTCGGCATCAGCAGGGTTTCACTGTATAAGCGGATTAGGAAATTGAGAATTTAAGGCATTGTCATTTCGAGCGAAGCGAGAAAGCTTAAATAGGGGGTTCGGGGTCAGAGGTTCGGGGTCAGAGGTTTCCCCCCTTGTACCTTCGAGCCCCTGCGGCATATCCTCGGTTGTGTTGCGGCTCATGTGCACCAGACCGGCTTTTTCCGTAGAATCAGAGATTCGGAAATGTCATTCCGAGCCGCAGTTCTGATACCAATTCGCTGTCAAAAACGGCGTTTTCTGTGTCTGTTCTTAGTCGGGGCGCTTTTCAGGCGCCCGGCTAAGAACAGGCAGCAATTTAAGCGATTTGAACCTGTTCTCAGCCCGGGCGCTTTACGGTCTGGTCTGATCTTAGCCGGGCCGATTTTTGAAAGCGAATTGGTATTATATGACCTCGGACAAAATAAAAGTACCGTCAAATCTCTTACAGCATTTCACTGGATTAATTAGTTTTTGATAGCGAATTGGTATCAAACCTGATTCTGCATTCGTTTTTTATTTTATCAAGCGCCTTCGGAAAAGTGATCCTCAGCGGAACAAAACGGTCGCCCCTGCCCGGCTGATAGTCATAGCCGTCGGCCGAGTCCGAGACACAGTTGCTGTCATAGTCTCCCGCACCGACAAAGACGTATTTTGGCTCTGTCT
>DYRK01000574.1 GCA_020718785.1 Desulfatirhabdium butyrativorans
TAATGTCCCGCAGATGTCTGCCTATAAGTTCCTCTTCGCTGTAGCCCAGCATTCGGCAGTATGCCTCATTCGCATGTTCTATCCGAAACTCAAGGGAAACCCGAACAATTCCGACCTGTATATGCTCGTATATCTGGCGGAACCGCATTTCACTTTCTGCCAGAGCATCGCTCATCTGCTTGCGCTCGGTGATATCGATATACATGGCTCTGGTTCCGCATACCCGACCTCCGGACTTTTCGGGTGCGGTTCTCAGCATAGTTGACACGATACGCCCCTCTCGTGTCAGAAGTTCGCGTTCCTCAGAACTGGATTCGCCGGACAAAGCCCGTTGATAGCCGCCTTCGAACAAGCGATCACGCGAAGCCGGCGAGTAAAACTTATCTAAGGCGCAGTTCAGCACTTCCTCACGGCTGTAGCCTAATGTACTCAGAAACAGTCCGTTGCAGTCCTCAATGACAGGAATGCCTCCTGCATTTCGGGTGATGACATACATCGCGGGGGCATCTTCAAACAATGCCCGATAGCGTTGTTCTGCCTGTCTGCGCTCGGTAATGTTATATGCAGTTCCGCGGGTTCCGACAATGCTGCCATTTTCATCAATAACAAATTTGGCATTGAACACAAGGTGAATCAGGTTCCCCTGTTTTCCGATATGAACCGTTTCAAAGCCTTTTAACATACCGCCCTGCATAAGCTTTTTAAATTCAGCCATATCACGGGCAGCGGTCTCCGGTTCCTGAAAATCAGTAAACTTCTTTCCGAGCATTTCTTCGAGTTTATAGCCGAATGTTGACTCCCATGCAGGATTGAGATATATATATCTGCCCTGGGCGTCGCATTGCCAGATAAGGTCCTGTGAGGTTTCTACCAGATCGTGATAGAGCATTTGGGATTTGAGCAAAGCCTTCTGAGCATTGCGCCGCGCGGTTTCCTCTTCAAAGAATGCCATTGCAAAAGAGATATCCAGAGCCAGTTCATCTAAAAGTTTCACTTCATCCGCGACAAAAAAACCGGGTTCCGAGGCATAGAGACTGATCGTACCGCGAACTGTTCCCGAAACTTTGAGCGGAAACGCAGCGGAAGAACGGAATCCCAGTCGGAGCGCATATTCACGCCATTGAGTCATCCGATGGTCTCCTGCAATATCATTGCAGATAACATGCTGTCCGTCGTGAAAGACAAGGGCAGCAGGACCGCATCCTTGTGTCCCGTAGTCAGCGACAATGTTTGATTTTTCCGGATAACCGTCTGTAACCCCGGCCTGTGCTGCCGTGATCACCTGCTTTGTCTCAGGATCGAGCAGTCCGATCCATGCCATGAGAAAGCCGCCGTCTTGAACAGCAATTCGGCAGGCATCAATGAACAGCGTCTCCATATCCCTGACACGCACAATCGCCTGATTGATATTGCTCAGGACCGCATAGATGCGGTTCAGTTTCAGGATGCGTTCATCCTGACTCCTGCGCTCGGTAATATCCTGTACTACGGCAATATGAAAATCCGGCGGATCAAACGGGTTCCACATCGGCGATACGGCAAGGCTGACCCATACCTCGGAACCGTCTTTCCGATAGTATCGCTTTTCCATTGCGAAGTCACGGATTTTGCCGACTTTCAAGAGTTCCATGTTATCCGAATGTGCCTGCAAATCCTCCGGGTGAGTGAGGGTATTGAAGTCAAGCTGTTCCATCTCTTCACGTGAATAACCGACAATATCGCAATATTTCCGATTGATCCGGATAAAGCGGCAGGTTTCGGTCTGAATCTGGGCAATGCCTACGGCAGCCTGCTCAAACATTGCCCGGAAAATGGCTTCGAACTGTTCATGATGTCTTATCATGGGACGGGTAATTCTTATGAACAGGCCCGTACCAAGCACCATGATGAAAAGCGTAATAATCAGGCTCATGAATCCCGCGTTTACAAAGGGTTTCTGCACTTCGGTCAAGTCCATTTTGGCGACAATTCCCCAGTTCGGTCCGGAGACCGGCTCATACGCGGCAAGAACTGTTTTTCCCCGATAATCGGGTCCGATGACGGTTCCCGATTTTCCTGACAGCGCAAGACGCATGGGTTCTGCCCGATATGAGTCAAACGGGACAGGTTCGGGGCTGCCCAGGTCATAATGCCGATGACTCAGCAGAAAAACAATATTGTCTCCCTGTCTTTCGGCAAGAGTGATTTCTCCTGTTTCTCCGAATCCCTTGTAACGGCTGTGGGCATCTGCAATCTGTTTCAGGAGGTCATCATAATATTCTTTCTGAGAGTGACGGTGGCTTTTTTCAATTTCGGCAACAGCTTCCAACAGACGTGCCTGACTCTGTACCGTTGCGACGAGCCGGTCCTTCTGCTCTTTCAGAGCAGTATCATACAGCACGGCAACAGTCATTCCGTCAATCATAAGCGATGACAGGGTCATGATTGCAATCAGTAACAAAATTCTGATACGTTCTGTCATTGTGGTTTCCTGTAAAGAGGGGGTGCGCCGGATAAGACAATCAGGTGGCAAGGCGGGTTTCAAGCACGGCGGATTCCACCCAGTAGGTGAAACCCGCCATTTTTATAACTGACATTTATGCCGAAGCCACACTACCGGACAATTTTTCAGATACTTCTGCTGAAACAGACGCAAAACGGCTTGCAAAGCCGTTTTACAGTAAAACGATTTTGCAAATCGTTTTACGGATAAAATCAGAATGTTATGATTTTTTGTCCGGTAGTGTGTGCCGAAGCATTACTTCGATTCCGTCGCGGACGGAGCATCCGGATATGCTTTCATCAAATCTTTGATTATCTCCATCTTGCGCTTTATCAAATCTTCCTGGCTGTCTTCACCCTGGAAAGAAGCAGCATTGTTCAAAGCCATTGCTTTTTCAAGATAAGCCATTGCCGATTCCAGATCGCTTTTTGTCTTTTTGCCTGCGGCAATATCCGCTTTGTTCATCAGAATAATCACATCCACTTTCTTCAAGTCCGCGTAAGCCTTGCTGATATTCTCATGAGTTCCGAAAGATATCGCCTGATTCAGATAGGATTTGACTTTCTCGAAATCGGGAATACCGGGTCCGTTCAGCAATGCATAAGCTTTTTCACGATAGAAATCGAATGCAAGCGGAAAAACATCTTCTTTGGAATAGTACCCCTTGACAGCAGCCGGAGCTTTCACACCGGGCAGGCTGACAAGAAGTTCCTCTCCGCTCGGCGCAAAACTGCCCTGCCATATCTCCAGGGCATCTCCTGCGGTTTTAACATTGAATTTATAAATGTTTACAATGCTCGCAATGATAATCAGCCCGACAATAAAGGCGAGACCGGCTATAGAAAGATTTAATGTTCTCTCCATGGGATCCGCAATTCCTTTCAAATCATCAAACACAAAATCTGCCAGAGACGAAGATTCTCTGGCTTTAATTTCCTTAGGTGTCACGATGATTTTGACAGGTTCCTGAATTTCCTTCGGTTTTTCAAAAACTTTTTCCGCAGACTGAGTTATCTCAGGAACTTTTTTTTCGGGAATCGCCGGTTTTTCAGGCACTGCTTTTTCTTCCGGAGCCTTTGCCGGAAAGGTTTTCATGTCAAAAACTCTGGAGAGCAATTCGCCGATCTTTTCATCCGCAAAGGAAGGCGCAGAAAAATTACCGCTCTCTTTCTCCGCCGCGACAAACAGATTCCCGGGTTCGCAAGTCTCGAATTTTTTCAGAATAAGCTCTTCACGCGACAAAGGCGGTCTTGACGGAAAACTCTTAATATCAAAGATTATTGACAGCAGTTTTCCGATCTTTTCATCTGCAAAAGGCGGCGCAGAAAAATTACCGCTCTCTTT
>DYRK01000575.1 GCA_020718785.1 Desulfatirhabdium butyrativorans
ATATTTCAAGATATTGTCTCCTTTTTCTTTTTTCCTCGTTCCCAAGCCCCGGCTTGGGAACGCATCTGCGCCCGAAGCCCCGGCTTCGGTCCGTCTCCCGTCACGGGAAGCCGGGGCTTGGGAACGAGAAAAAAAATGCTCCTGCCGACTTTCATCGGCAGGAGCATTTTTTCAAATTCAACTTGCGTAGAGACAGAGCGGGTTACGAGAGTTTTTCTTTCAAGACCTCGTTGACCATGGCCGGATTGGCTTTGCCTTTGCTTTCCTTCATAATCTGACCCACGAAAAATCCCAGCACTTTGGTCTTTCCTCCTTTGTAATCTTCAACTTCTTTGGGATGCCGGGAAAGCACTTTTGCCACAATTTCTTCAATCGCAGGCTTCCCCGAAACCTGAACCAATCCTTTTTCGGTGACAATAACTCGGGGCGATTTGCCGGTTTTTGCCATTTCTTCAAACACAGTCTTTGCGATTTTTCCGCTTATCACACCGTCTGCGATCAGTTTCAGCAGATTGCCGAGATTCTCTGCGGAAACAGGCGATTCATCAATGGATTTTCCTTCGGCATTCAGCAGCCCCAGCAAAGAACCCATAATCCAGTTGCTTGCCGGTTTTGGCTGGGGGAATGTTTTGATACAGTCTTCGAAATAATCCGCAAGTTCCCGCGCGGATGTCAGAACTTCCGCGTCATAAGAAGGAAGCCCGTATTCCCGGACAAACCGCTCTTTTTTGGCATCCGGCAGTTCAGGAAGATCGGCTTTTACAGCCTGAATCCACGCGTCATCCACCACCAGCGGCAGCAGATCCGGGTCCGGAAAATAGCGGTAATCATGGGCATCTTCTTTGCCCCGCATAGAAGTGGTCATATTTTTGGCCGAGTCCCAGAGCCGGGTTTCCTGAATCACCTGACCGCCGTCAGCGATGATCTCTTTCTGACGCCCGATTTCAAACTGAAGTGCCTTCTCCACATGCCTGAAAGAATTCAGATTTTTGAGTTCGGTACGCGTTCCGAAAGTCGTTGAGCCTTTGGGCATGACGGATATATTTGCATCACATCGGAAACTTCCTTCTTCCATATTCCCGTCACAAACGCCGATATAGCGTACAACAGAGTGCAGTTTTCTGAGATACGCGCCGGCTTCTTCCGGAGAACGCATATCCGGTTCGCTTACGATTTCCATCAGGGGAACACCGGTTCTGTTGAAATCCACCATGCTTTTCGGACGATCCGGATCATGGATAAGCTTGCCCGCGTCTTCTTCGATATGGATCCGGGTTATGCCGATCCGTTTTTTATTATCGCCGGCTTCAATATCAATGTGTCCGAACTGGGCAATTGGCAGTTCATACTGGGAAATCTGATATCCTTTGGGAAGGTCCGGATAAAAATAATTTTTGCGTGCAAACCGGCTTTCCCGCGCAAGGCTGCAATGGGTGGCAAGTGCCATGCGGATAGTGTATTCCACAACTTTTCTGTTCAGCACCGGCAATACTCCCGGCATTCCCAGACAGACCGGACAGACGTGGGTATTGGGCGCCGCGCCGAACTCGCTTGAACAATTACAGAAAATCTTTGTTTTTGTTTTGAGCTGGGCATGAACTTCAAGCCCTATCACAGATTCAAATTCCATATTGTTATCCCTCAATTGCTGTTTATTCTTTTGAGAAATATTGATAATCTGTCAGTTATGATTAGTCAAGCTATTTTATGCGGAGCGGCAAACCTGCCGGTATTGCATCCGGAAAATAAAAGCAGGGACGAAAAAATTTCGCCCCTGCTTTTTTTGTTCATCTCTCGTAAACTTCCGATCCAATATAATATTTTATATAAAAATTGCCGGGCTGCATCCGAAACGTCTGCTCAATGCTTTGATCTGATTTTTGTCCAGTTCCCTCTGTCCGGATAAAATTTCAGATACTGCATCCGGATGCCCCAATTCTGTCATATCCTCCTGCTTCAGCCCGTGTTCCTGCATGAGATAAATCAGACACCCTATGGGTGTTCCCGCAGGTTCGGGAATATTATCTCTTTCAAACTGTGAGATAAGCAATCCGACAATTTCCAAAAGCCCCGTCAAAGGATGATGTCCATCTCCTCCTGTCTGATCTATGAGATAATCACAAAACTCTGTCAGTCTGTCCAGATCGTCTTCGGTTCGAGGCAAAAATAAAACAGACGATATTTTCGGATATATGTCAGCAATTTTCATGTAGTCCTGAACCATTTGTCGCTTCTCCATTTTCCCGTGTCGTACTCGGAGTGTGTCAGGATGTGCCGGAGGTATATCGTTTTCTCGAAATATTTAATGACACAAATCAGTCGAAAGTGGTTGCCGCTTATGTTGAAAATGGTGAAACTTCCGACCTGATCGGCACTTGGAAACAGCCGCCTGACATCCGCAAAAGTTCTGAACTCTTCATGTTTTACAATGCGATACCAGTTTTCCAAAGAATTTTTCGACTGGGGATGGATCAGAGAGAATTGTCTGATCTTTTTGTAGCTGATAATGTGCATTTTTTCTGAACCTTTCCGATGACGGATAAGGTACAGAAGCACCCCCGGTCATCGCGTCTGAGTTTTAAAAAAATATAAAGATATGAAACTAATACATTCAGATACTATGACCGCAACAGACGGTGCTATTTTTTTAAATACATTCAGATACTATGACCGCAACAGACGGTGCTATTTTTTTATCGGATAAAAGGTAAAAATATATAAATATCAAAAAGTTAGCTGTATGATGCCGTACTATCAATAACATCCTTTATCAAGAAAATGACAGCAGGAGCATGTTTTTTCTCCTCCTGCCCCTGAATAACTTGAGTTCGATGTAATCAGAATTCCTGTGTAACCGTCTGACCCCTTTACGAAAGGGGGAAAACCGATGCTTACGTCGAACTTACGTTGAATAATAATGATCTCCGAGGGAATGTCAAGGAAATATCTTTGCAGAACTTTGCGGTTTCCCCTCGGACATCACCGTCCTGTCATCAGCAAAACGATATTTACATAAACCAAAAAAATTGGTAAGATTTGTTTGAATTTGGCATAGAACTCGTCTAGACTTTTTATAATTAATTGATATTATTAACTTTTAAAAAGTTCAGAGATATATCCCTGAACCCTACGATTTTGAGGATTTATCCCTTGCATCTGCCCCGATGCCGGTCAAAAGTCTAGACGAGTTCATATCTTGTCTATAAATCAACTCTCCCCAAAATAAGGATGCATGACCATGAAAAACCCTTTTGACGACGATCCGCTTCATCACAACAATCTGTCTGATATCTTTGGAAAGCATTCACAACCTGCGGATCCGAATCCGCAGGACGGTTTCCAGAGCCATGACCCTGCTTTTCAGGATAATTCCCCTTACCATCCGTTTGGTTCCGAATGGGGCGCGAATCATCCTGACCCTTCGGCATTTGATCCGCTACATGCCGACCCCCAAGGTCATTTGGGTCCGTCGGAACTGGAAGCTCGTATTTCAGAACTGGACGCCCGAATTTCGAAATTTGACCCTGACTATCCGTCTGCTCCTGACCCTTCGGACTTTGATCCGGTATCTGCCGACCCTCAAGAAAATTTGAGTCTGTCGGAATTAAACGCCCGAATTTCGAAATTTGACCCTGACTATCCGTCTGCTCCTGACCCTTCGGACTTTGATCCGGCAAATGCCGATCCGTCGGAACTGGACGCCCGTATTTCAGAAGTGAATGCCCGTGTTTCGGAATTGGACCCTGATTATCCGGATACTCTTTTCGGTTTTCAGAAAATCCGGCAGATAAACGGCAAAATAGGAATTCAACT
>DYRK01000576.1 GCA_020718785.1 Desulfatirhabdium butyrativorans
AAAAAATGGCAAAACAAGGTGATAAAGCAAATGTCTGAACTCAAATATGCAGAAAAAACTGCGGGCTTTCTGAAACTTCGCAGGTCTGACCTGCTTGTGTATGTCCTGTTTTTCGGACTTCAACTGGGACTGCAATGGACAAACGGTGCGTTCGATTCCGAATTCGGCGGCTATCCGGATGAAGCAGCACATTATGTTACCGGTCTTATGGTTCATGATTATGTCTTTGGAATGAACGCTGTTTCTCCCCGGAAATTTGCAGAAGATTATTATATTCATTATCCGAAAGTTGCTATCGGGCATTGGCCCCCGTTTTTTTATATGGTGCAGTCCTTATGGATGCTGGTATTTTCCTGTTCCCGGATTTCTGTGATTCTGCTGATAGCATTTTTGACCGCGCTGTTGGCGGAGACAATATATCTTAGCGTCAGGCAGGAATTCGGCTTTTTTCTGGGGGCAGGCTGCGGCTCTCTGCTGATTCTGCTGCCGCTGATTCAGAAATACAGCGGAATGGTCATGGCAGAAATTCCCGTGGCATTGCTCAGTTTGTGGGCGGTGATCTGTTTTGCCCGGTTTCTGGACACGGAAAAAACGCTATGGTCAGCGGGTTTCGGAATCCTCGCGGCATTGGCAATTTTAACCAAAGGAAACGGACTCGCGCTGGCACTGATTCCGCCGCTGGGGATATTTTTCAGCCGGCGGTTTTATCTGATAACCCGTCTGAAGTTCTGGTACTCCGCTCTGATCGTTGCAGTGTTATGCGGTCCCTGGTACTTGCTGACGCTCGGCATGGTAAAAAACGGATGGGAAAAAGAAGAGGCTTCTTTGTCATTCATACTTTCCGCAATCCCTTACTATACCGTAAGCATCACAGAAATCGGCGGATTTGCTTTCCTGCTTCTCTCATGTGCGGGTTTTATCCGGCAGGTCTTTGTTACGGAGGGCAAAATAAAAGGCATAACTTCTGCATCAGCGGCATTGGTGTTAAGTATATGGGGCTTTCACATACTTGTTCCTGCGGGAATGGAAATCAGACATCTGATCACGGCAGTTCCCGCAATGCTTATATTCCTTGCTGCCGGCATCACCTTTATCTCTGAACGGCTGTCAGTACCAAGCATCCGCAGCAGATATATAAGCATTTTTCTGCTCGTGTTATTTTCACTTATATTTTACCATGAAACCTTTTCTATGTCCCGGAAAGCCTGGTCCGGGTTCGGGGATATTGCCCGGAATCTCTTGTCGGAAAAAGAAATTCGGAAATCTGTTTTTATGATTTCCTCTGATGAACGCGGGGAAGGCATGTTTATTTCGGAACTTGCCATGCAGGAACATCCTCCGGGGCATATCGTGCTGAGGTCAAGCAAAACTCTTGCCGATAGCCGATGGAGCGGAGCGGGATACAATGTCCTGTATTCAAATCCGGAGGTTATAATGGCATATCTGAAAAAAATTCCCGTCGGCATTGTGATTATTGACGAGTCACTTCCTCCGGAGCCTCAATTCGAACACCATCGTCTGCTGAGTGAGACAATAAAAACTCATGCGGATCAGTGGGAACTTTCAGGCAAATATTCCTTGACAAGAGACGGAAAATCATATTCGGATGCAATAAAGGTCTGGCGGCTTGTCGGGCATGAGAATCAGCCTGTGAAAAAAATACAGTTGAATATGGCAGGAATGCTGGGGAAAGTACTGGAAAAGTCATTTTACCCCCAAAATAATATAACCGTTTCCGGGAAGACGGAGGAGTGCGGAAATTAAAAAATAAAATCCCCTTCAGGATTTTATTTTTTCTTTTTCGCATACAGGAGTTATTGAAATGTATTTTTCCGATGAAAATGAAAAGAAAATGTTATGGCTTATTGTATCGAGCGCGCTGGGAATAAGGATATTTTTCCTTTACTGGTTCAAATCATGGCTGATACCCGACGGCTGGAGCTTCGGCTATGAGATGGGAAGAGTGGCTCAGTCTCTTGCCACGGGCCAGGGGTTTGCCTCTCCTTTTCTTGAACCTACGGGACTCACGGCACTGGTCCCGCCGCTTTATCCCTGTTTTCTGGCACTGATATTTAAAATTTTCGGCGTTTACTCGGAAAATGCGGCGATTGCCGCATTAGTGACAAACTGCATGGTTTCAGCATTGACCTGTATCCCGCTGTATCACATCGGCAAAATTCTGTTCGGGCGGAATACGGGATATCTTTCGGCAGCGCTGCTGGCACTGTATCCCATTTCTATATGGTACGCTGTCAATACTGTGTGGGATACTGCCATCTTTACATTTCTGTGCATGATGCTGATGTATTGCTTTCTTATTCTCCCGCAGCAGCCCTTCAATGCCAAGACAGCGGCTATGTTCGGACTTTTCATGGGATTTGTCGCATTGGTCAAAACCGTCATCATTGCATTTTATCCTTTTGCCCTGATCTGGCTGTTTATTCGGATCCGTCTTGAGATAAAAAAGAAAATTGCCTGCTTTGTCCTGATGGGTTTGGCTTCAGCTACTGTGCTTATGCCCTGGATGATAAGAAATTATGTCTTATTCGACCGCTTTATGATACAGTCCAATTTCGGACTGGAGTTTATGCTTGAAAACAATGCAAAGTCATGGGATGCGTTTGAAACCACGAAAGACAGCAGCGTATTCATGCGGCAGCATCCGACCATTGATTTCGGCGAATTTCTCCTTTACAAATGCCTCGGTGAGACAAATTATATGAATGTCTGTCTTTCCAGAACCAAGGATTTTATCCGTAAGAATCCGGGAAAATTCCTGATATTGGTACTGAGGCGGACGTATTACTTCTGGTTAGGCGATCTGGGCGGAAAAAACGAATGGACCGGAACCCTTCGGGTTTCCTTTTCTCTATCCGGTCTGAAAAAAATTCTGTACTTTGCGCCCTTGCCGTTTATGATAATCGGCATATTTCTGGCTCTGAGGAGAAAAACCGCTGTTTTCCTTCCGGCAGCATATCTGCTTTGCCTCCCGGCAGTATACTATCTGACTCATGTCTGCTCCCGGTTCCGCCATCCTCTTGATCCTATAATTTTGCTTTTTGCGGTTTACGGACTGTATGAAATCGGAAAAAAGGCATTCAACTCTTTTGTTTTATTTAAAAAAACATCATCACCGATTTTTTTGGCGATTGTGTTTATTTTTTTGACAAATAGGAATCATTCTTATATAGAATAAATATATAAATGAGAAACGGTACAAATCCGTAAATGAATTTTCCGCTTGCAGAGGGGAAAAATAAAAACCGTGATTTTTTTTCTTGACAAAGAACCGACAGTCCGTTAAATAAAGATTTTCAAGATTCGCAATAGGAAATTGCGAAGAAAAAAAGTCAGATAAAAAAATTGTAATATAAGCCATGAAGGCCGGATTGACAGATAGCAACATATCTGTGTATTCCCGGCTTTTTTTATTTTAAGGCCACGAAGGCTTTGTTTCCCGGAAAGGGAATGAAGATGCTTTGCGGCCTTTTTTTGTTGACAATCGCCACTATGAGACAAAGAATTACAAATGTTTGAATTTCATATCAGAAAATCCTTTTTTAACCTTCGGGATCCGCCCGGATTGAAGACGTGACATAAGAGTCATGTCTGACTTGATATAAGGAGGTAATCGCCGGAGAACAATCGGATTCATTTAAGAAATCCGGTTGATAGGGAGAGCTGTTTCAAAAATGAAGCGGATCTGTGTGATTGACGGACAGGGCGGCGGTATCGGCAGTGCGATTATCAGGACGCTCAAAGACATATTCGGGGGAAAAATTGAGATTATTGCCGTGGGAACCAATGAAA
>DYRK01000577.1 GCA_020718785.1 Desulfatirhabdium butyrativorans
TCGGAAGATGAGAAACAAATTCTGCAAAGACAGGCGGATATGTTTCAGAGCCGCTTAAACGAAATCAGAGGAAGGCTTGATGAATTGGAAAAGCCGAAATCGTGAGGACGGGGGACTGGGTACTTGGTGCTGGGGACTTGGTGCTGGGGACTTGGTTCTGGGTACTGGGTACTGCTTCGGCCGGCGTCCGAACCCAGCGCCCAGAACCAAGTCCCCCAGTACCCAGTCCCCAGTCCCCAGTACCCGGCAGCAAGGGGGCATTTATGAAAATAGCAGTAACATCAACAGGAAAAGAACTGACTTCGGATATGGATCCGCGCTTCGGAAGAGCCGCATATTTCATCATTGTTGATTCTGAAACCATGGAATATGAGGCAGTGGACAATAAGCAGAATTTTGATCTTCCTCAGGGCGCAGGAATTCAGGCAGGCAAAACAATTGTTGACAAACATGCAGATGTCCTGATTACCGGCAACTGCGGTCCCAAAGCTTTTCTGGTTTTGGAGCAGGCAGGCGTAAAGATCATCACTGCCGCGGAAGGGAAAGTCAAAGATATTGTTCTGCGATATAAAAACGGAGAATTGAAGCCCGCTCAGGGAGCCAATGTCGAAGGACACTGGGCATAAATCTGTTCGTAGTCCCGCCTTTAGGCTGGGATATCTGATTCTGAACATAACATAGTAAAGGAAGCTTTAACCATGAAATTTGCAATCCCTCTGGCAAACGGCAAACTGACAGCGCATTTCGGTCATTGCCAAGAATTTGCTCTGATTGATGTTGAGAAAAATGAGATAAAAAACAAACAGGTGCTTGTACCGCCCCCGCATGAACCCGGAGTTCTTCCGAAATGGCTCAATCAGCAGGGGGCAAATGTTGTGATCGCAGGCGGTATGGGACCCAGAGCCATTGAGCTTCTGAATCAGGCAGGAATAAAGGTGGTCACCGGCGCGCCGGTTGAAATGCCTGAAACGCTGGTCCGCAATTATTTGAACAACAGCCTGAGCGTCGGCAATAACCTCTGTGACGGCGGAGATCATAATCATCAGTGCGGCCATTAATTGAGTGAGAAGTGAGAAGTGAGAAGTGAGAAATAATTTTCATTTCTCACTTTTCACTAAGGATAGGAGGACAGAGAAGTGGAAAAAATTTTGATCGTCGGCTGTAAAAAAGCCATGGATGATGTCTGCATCGCCTGTTCAAGATGTATGGTCGGTTTTAACAGAAGAGAGGGCGAATTCAGCCGCTACAAAGGCCAGGACGCAGAACTTATCGGGATGCTGAACTGCGGCGACTGTCCGGGCGCAGCCATTGTAACCCGGCTGGCTCAGGTCAATCTCTGGAACAAGCCGATGAACGAAAAAGTAACTAAAATTCATATCGGTCCCTGTCTTGCGGATCACTGTCCGCATAAGGAGACAATTATCGGCAAAATCAAAGCAAAAGCCGGGGTTGAAGTGATTGAAGGCGCTCATCCCTACAAACCGGACAATATATTTGCTTAATGTTCCGAGAAAAAACTGCGGGTTTTCCTCGTTCCCAAGCTGGGGCTTGGGAACGAGGAAACGGCTGGGCTTGGGAACGAGGAAAAAGAAACAGGAGTCAGCATGATTATCAGTATTGCCAGCGGCAAAGGCGGAACCGGCAAAACCACGGTGGCAACCAATCTGGCTTTGTCAATCGGCTCAGGAGTTCAGTTGCTGGACTGTGACGTGGAAGAACCCAACTGTCATCTCTTTATCCGTCCGGTATTTGAGACAAGTGAAACTGTCACTACGCCTGTTCCGATGATAAATGAGCAAAAATGCAGCCTTTGCGGAAAATGCGGTGAGATATGTCAGTTCAAAGCCATTGCGGTGATCGGCAGGAGCGTAATGACATTCAGTGAAATGTGTCATAGCTGCGGCGGGTGCATGGCGGTCTGTCCCGAACACGCTGTCACGGAAACCGGGCGGGAAATAGGGATCATTCAAAAAGGCAGCCGGAACGGAGTAGAATTGGTTTACGGAAAACTGAGGGTAGGCGAAGCCATGTCTCCACCGCTGATCCGGAAAGTCCGCTTTTTTGCCCGGCATGACAGTATCACCCTGATTGACGCTCCGCCCGGGACATCCTGTCCGGTCATGGCTTCGGTCAGAAATACGGATTTTGTCCTGTTAGTTACAGAGCCGACGCCTTTCGGTCTTCATGATCTGAAATTAGCGGCAGAAGCAGTCAAGCTCCTGAATATTCCGAGAGGATTGGTAATCAACCGTTCGGATATAGGCGATAACAGGGTCACAGAATATGCGGCTGAGGAAAACATGCCGATTCTCATGGAAATTCCTTTTGACAGGCAGATAGCTGAATTTTACTCCCGAGGAAAAATTCTCTCGGAAGTCATGCCCGGATGGAAAGAGAAATTCCTCGGATTATATCATAGAATTCAGGAAATTGTGAATCAGACAGGAGCAATCTGAAATGAAAGAACTGATTATCATCAGCGGAAAAGGGGGAACCGGAAAGACCAGTCTGACCGCAGCTTTTGCTTCGCTGGCTCAGAACAAGGTGCTTTGCGACGCGGATGTGGACGCGGCTGATCTTCATCTGATTATGAATCCTGATATCAGAGAACGACATGATTTCCGCTCAGGTCACAGAGCAGTCATTGTCAAAGATAAGTGTACAAAATGCGGACTTTGTTCGGAACTTTGCCGATGGGAAGCCGTCAGCGAGGATTTCGAGATTGATCAGATTGCCTGCGAAGGCTGCGGAGTCTGCGTGTATTTCTGTCCTGAAAAAGCCATTGAATTTCCTGAAAATACCTGCGGCGAGTGGTTTATCTCCGATACCCGTTTCGGGCCCATGGTTCATGCCAGACTCGGGGCAGGAGAAGAAAATTCCGGGAAATTAGTAACGCTGGTGCGGCAGGAGGCAAGAAAAACTGCGGAGAAAAAGGGCAGCGATCTCATTCTCACAGACGGTCCCCCGGGACTCGGATGCCCGGTGATTGCTGCTGTAGGCGGGGCAAGCGCGGTGCTGATTGTCACAGAGCCTACGGTTTCCGGCAGACACGATGTGGAACGCGTGATTCAACTGGCTGCCCATTTCAGGGTTCCGGCTCTGGTCTGTATCAATAAATCCGATATCAATACGGAAATGACTCAGGAGATAGAGAGTTATGTCCGGGAAAAGAATCTGACGGTATGCGGGCGCATTCCCTTTGATCCGGTCTTCACCCAGTCCATGGTGCAGGCGCAGACTGTATTTGAATACGGCAGCGATTCAAAGACCCGTACAGCAGTCAGAGATATCTGGAAAAATGTCTCAGAAAAACTCGGATTTCCTGTCATTCCGGGCGCGGCGGAAAATCCCGGAGATTCTTTGCCGCGCTCAGAATGACATCATTTTGCAGATAATTTTGGGATAGTTTCAAAATTTGAAGTCTGAATCCTGATTCATCTGATTATAAGGATTTTAATGATTTCTGTTCAACTTCCGGGCTTCTATCTGCAAGGATTGTGTTTAAGAAAGGATTACGGCTTCTTATGATACGGAAACCCTTTTCTTGCACGCAATCCTTACAGACAGCGGCACTAAAACAGCCTGATGATGCCTGAAATATTTCTCAATATCGGTGGGTCAGACATTTCTGTCTGACCTTTATCATGAACAGGCAAAAATGCCTGTTCTGCCGCAAAAAAAATTATAAGCCTTTAAGGTCGCTCGCTTACCTCATACGCAATTGCCGGTTCGAATCAGAATTCCTTTAATCAGGGTTCGGACAACGGGCGGGGCATCTACAGGGATTGTGTGTAAG
>DYRK01000578.1 GCA_020718785.1 Desulfatirhabdium butyrativorans
AGTTCCTTTGTTTTATCTGACAGCCCAAGCCTTTGAAAGCGTACTTTTGAAAGAAGTCTATTGGCAATGCGGCTTTCCAAAGAAGGCGGCAGCCATCCTTTTTTGCGGGTACGGTTCATAAATCGCGGCTTGCTGCTTCAATAATTGTTTTGAAATCCTCTGCCTTGCAGACGGTTAATTTAGGAAAATTAATTGTTTTCAACACATTGAAATGCTTATCATTCGTTACTAAAAAATCGGCATTTGAAGCAATAGCCAGATCAGCAAACTTATTATCATCAGGATCAGCTACAATCAGGTTCCAGCGGAAATACGGTACAGCCCTATGAACATTAGGCAAAACAAGGAAAATCTCAAACAATTCTCTGACAGTCTGCTCATCATACCATTGTGCAATTTTTTCCTCATACTCCGAGAGAATCTCGTTACTGATGAAAAGATCATAAACTCCCATCAGCAGCTTATCAAAGATCAGCCTGTATTTTGAACGCGGCGGAATAGAAACCAACAGAACATTCGTATCCGAAACGATTTTCAGTTTATTGATTTTCATCATTCAGCAACTTGTCCATATCCTGATTTGTCAGTCCTTTTTTATGCCAAATCCTGTCAACGCGCCTGCTCAGTCTGTCCGCAAAATGACATGCAAGGACATTCTTCAAATCTGACAGATCATCTTCCGTCAGATCAAGAGAATACAGTTTGAGGATTTCCAATTGAAGATTTGTCAAGGGTTTATGAGTTATCATATTTTATCCTTTGAACGCCGCATCATGCGGATTGTGCTTTTCGGGTTCTTTGGCGGTGTGTTTTTCCATGATTTGATGATTTCAGCAGCTTGATTTATACCGCATAACGATAACCGTCTGCTTTTTGGATTACTTTGCAGTATTTATGAGAGAGTTCCAACCGTGTTCTGCCTTCAACCGGCATGTGAAAGATACCTGAAGCTCTTACAGTGATTCGCCCCGAATATATTCCTGCGTTTTTCCCTTTTGTAATAACGGCTTTGACCATATCTCCGGTCTGAAAACCGAAGAAAAAGCATGTCCTCCGCCACTTTTCAAGCAGATATTCCCTGCACTCATAACCGGCAAGCGTTCACTGCTGATATTCTATACTATATATCGCCTGCTATATGCTTACCTTTACCTGCTTTTTTCCCAAATTTGGTTATTTGCCATGGACTACTAAGGTAGGGGCAGTGTAGGTATACACCCACATCATCAGGATGATCGTATTTCTTTTTCCAATGATAACTATTTGGTAATAGAGCTATTTCATCATCTTCATCTCCTTTATAAATTATACAAGCGTTAAGCCAAAATCGATAATTATTGAAAGTCCAGCAGATTATGCTATCAGAAATATCTCTTGGTTGAATGTTGCTTATTCTTTCAAGAGAAGAGATAGTCATAACTAAAGAAACACGAAAGTCGGGATCGTTTGTTTTATTATCCATAGATTTTCTATCTCCTTCAGAGAACTCATAACCTTTTATTTCTTCTACATCACTATAGTGTCCATAAGGATGGCTATGAAAATCACCTAATAACGAATATTGAGGCCAGTAAGACGTGATCATATCTTTTTTAACTTTCACTCCCTCACTTGGCAATACTGAACCAGTCCGGCGATATGCCATCGCATCAACAGTCAGTTTTTGCACAGAATATAGAATATCATCATCCGGCAAAATAACCTCATGTCCCCATAATAAACCATAGGTCTCAACCTCTTTTTTTGACCTTTCCCCTGATTTATCTGCTACAACATAAGCCTCTAAAGCTGCTATTGACATTTCCATAAGGGCATCATCTGAAATATGTATTATATAATTTGCCATTAAAATACTCCTTAATAGTTGTTTTTTTTAATTACAACATCAGATACAATGCCAATCCATAGCACCGATTCTTTTCGTTCTTTTATCACGGTAATTCTCTGATGTCAATTGAACGCAGAATGGAAAAAGAAAACCCTTATCCTGTGTTTGCAAGATACGGGTGATAAAGAATAAGTTTCAACCCTTCTATTCAGATTAATTTCATCCTCCAACCCGAAGTTTTCGGAAATCGCACAAATTCATATTATCTGCTGCCTGCATTCAGAACCGTCAATCCTACAATTTCATCTCCGTCAGTCCTGATGAGAATATCATCATCGCTTTCGATAGTTTTTGTAGCATTCTGCGGTTTTCGGAAACTCAGATACAGAACATCTGCTTCTTTGTCATAGTCAGCCCAGACATGGGTTATCGGAAGTTTTGTCAGTTCGGAAGATACTTTCAGCGTTCCCTTATTTCCTCTGACAATCAGATCGGGTTTTTCAATTGTTTCCAAAAGTTCAAAATAGTAGCTGGCTAAATCGTTATGGTTTTCAGTGATATGAAACCATCTTTCATAAGTCAGCCGGATCGGGACATCATTAACGGAAGTGGCTGTTTCCATGACAGAGCATCCTCTCAGAATAACACTGAATTTTTATCACAGGACTTGAAGGATGTCAAATGCAGAAAAGGAGTGCTAAAGCTGTCATTTCATATTTTCCTTTGCTTTTTTCAATCTGTTCGGATATAGATTTTGAAAGGATTTTTACATCTGTCTATCATTGCAAGCGGCGGATAAGCAGATTTCCTAAAGAAAGAAAAAATATAAAAAAGGTGAAATATGCAAGTTCAGACAATATTGAATGAGGCGTTGAAACTCCCTCCGGTTGATAAAGCTTCTGTTATTGATCAGCTTATGGCAAGTTTTGACCTTTCCGAAAAACAGAGAATTGATGAAGCATGGGCGAATGAAGCGGAGAGAAGAATTGATGCGTATGATACCGGCAGGATTTCGGCAAAACCTGTTCAAGAGGTGATGAGAGAGATCAATTCATGAAGCTGATGATCACAGATATTGCCGAATTTGAATTGAAAGAGGCAATAGCATATTACAACAACGAATGCCCCGGATTAGGCTATGAGTTCGCCTATGAAATTCAGAAGGTATTTGAGAGGATAGCAGAAAATCCGGAGGCATGGACACCGTTATCACCGCGCTCCAGACGATGTATGGCTCGCCACTTTCCGTACGCCGTAGTCTATCAGCTTAGGAAAGATGAGATACTGATAGTGGCGATTATGCACATGCACCGTAATCCCAAAATCCTGAAAGATCGGCTATACTGAAGACTCAGGGAAAATCAATTTGCAAATGCCTAAGATTTAAAAGGAAAAACATCATGTCAGGCACAGTCGCACAGATGAGTTCTGATGAACTTCGTAAAATGATTGAGAGCATCGTTAAAAATGTGATTAGGCAGGAATTGAAATTATTGTCTGATGACCCGGATTCAGGGCTTGAGCTTCGGGATGAAATATCTGAGCAGTTGAAATATCAGACCGAACTTGTTGCGAACGGAGAACGCGGACGATCTTTAGATGATGTTATCCGGGAACTGGAATTACAATAAAAGATGGTTATCGGCAGATAAATCAGCATGTCAGTAAATTCCGCCAATTCACAATTCCGTTTTTCCACACAAATTCTACGATTTCCTCAACCCTGCTTTCAACCTCTTTCAACCCGCTTCTTTCCAATTCTTGACTTTTGCCTGCAAGTAATGATACTGAATATGCAATCAATATCATATCGCTAAAACGACAGAAACCCTGAGATAAGAAAGATATTCCGATGGCAACGGTCTTTATTGAAAATGAATGGATTGAAACAGCAAAGCTTCTCGGAGATGTCAGAAGCATTGTCAGAGAAGCGTTGCGAGCCTATTTTGTTCAGCAATGTCAGCA
>DYRK01000579.1 GCA_020718785.1 Desulfatirhabdium butyrativorans
TAATTCAAAAATACCCATAAATCCTATAATTCAAACATAAATATGAATTTATAATGTTTTATTTTTATCTTGTCAAGGATTAATCGCTGTTTGTCCGATATAGGCATCAGCTTCTCAATTGATGTTTTATATCCTGTTTACCGTCTTGTCAAGAACATTTTCGTAGGTTGGGTTTCGTGCCTCAACCCAACCTACAGGGAAATTATTTCATCCGCTAATTTTGAAGCCTGAAATCGGTCATGAGTGGAGAAAATACAGTCCACGCCTCTGTCATGCCGCAGATCGAGGATAATGTTTTCGATTACCGCCTGATGGGTAACATCAACGCTTGCCGTGGGTTCGTCAAAGAGCATGACTTTCGGCGAGCAGGCTAAGGCTCTGGCAATCGCGACGCGCTGCGTTTCTCCGCCGGAAAGATGGGGAGCATCGGCATGAATAAATTCCCGCATTCCCACCCGGTCCAGACATTCCTCAATGATTTTCTGCCTCTCGAATTTCGGAATCTTGCGTATTTTCAGCCCGAATTCAACATTTTTATACACCGAACTGGTAAACATGATCGGATGCTGGTCCACGAGAACGACCTCGCGGCGCAGAGCCAATGTCTTTTCCTTGAATGAAACCGGCTGATTTTCATAAAAAAGCTCTCCTGATGTGGGTGTATCCAAAAAACTCAGGATATGCAGCAACGTGGTCTTTCCGGATCCATTCGGACCCATCAGCCCGTAAATCCTGCCTTTTTCAAAAGATATTTCCGGCAAATCCAGCACTGTCCGGCGGTTATATGTTTTTTTAAGATTCCTGACCGAATAAAGCACCCCTAACCCCTGACCTCGAACCCCGAACCCCTCATCTGAACCCAGTTCAGCATCACATTGATTCCCAGACTGATGCTCATCAGGATGATTCCCAGCGCGACGGCAAGCACGAATTCTCCCTTGTCATATTCCAGCGCCATAGCCGTGGTCATGGTTCGGGTAAAGCCTCTCGCATTTCCTCCGAGCATCATGCTGATGCCGATTTCCGAAATGACCCTGCCGAATCCCGCGATCACCGCGGAAAGAATGCCGAATCGGGCTTCATGTAGCAACACACCTGCGGTCTGTATCCGATCCGCGCCCAACGTCATCGCGGTTCTCCGATACCGCGTGTCAATACGGCTGACTGCTGAAATAGTGAACGCTGTCACAACAGGAATAATCAGCAAGGTCTGCCCGATAATCATGGCTTCCTGCGTATAAAGCAATCCCATAAAACCGAGGATTCCCCGTCTTGAAATAAAGGAATAAACCAATAAGCCGATCACCACAGTGGGAACTGCCAGCAGCGTGTTCAGAAATGTGATCACGATTCTTTTTCCCCTGAACTGCCCCGCAGAAATCAGAAATCCCAGCGGAATGCTCACCGCAGAGGCAATTCCCGTGGAAATAATGCTGACTCTCAGTGAAACAGAAATAATGTTCATCAGATCGGGATCGAATGATTTCAAAAGAATCAGCGCAGATAAAAAACTCTCTGTAAAAAAATCCATCTTTTCTTTTCTCTCCGGAGTGCTGAAATGCCAATTTTATAAGATAGGTTTGGCACTGTCAATAGATCGAAAATGCCTCCCCGCCGCTCCCGGCGGATTGACAAATCCGCCGGAAATGCTTGGGATTTGTCAATCCCAAGCGAGCATGAGTGCTAAAATTTCATTTCAGCACCCCGGAATCGGGATGAGAAATAAGTTTTGTTGACAAGCATCCTGTTTCATTTTACATAATTTTTTGAGAATATCATGTAATCCTGTCTTAAACAACAAAAAAAGGAGACCGGTCTGATGAAAGAAATCAAATATCAGGATAAGCCCTGGCTTGCCCATTATGAAAGCAATGTTGCTGAAAAAGTGGAATATGAAACAGTCTGTCTTCCCGAATTTCTGGAGCGGACCGCCCTGAAATTTCCCGATAATACAGCGCTCTTCTTTCAGGGATATAAACTCAGCTATCGTGATCTGGATGCCATGACCAACCGCTTTGCCCGATGTCTGAGCGAATTCGGCATCAGAAAAGGGGACAGTGTGGCAATTCTCCTGCCGAATATCATTCCCTGCGTTGCGGCTTATTACGCCATTATGAAGATCGGCGGCATCGCGGTCATGAACAATCCCCTGTATTCGGACCGTGAACTGAAACATCAGTTCAATGACTCGGATTCAAAAGTGCTGATTACGCTCGATCTGCTGGCAAACCGAATGGCTGCGCTCCGGACTGAAACAAAAATAAAACAGATTGTTTATACCACGCTGGGTGATTATCTGCCTTTTCCCAAAAACCTGATTTTTCCGTTTGTGGCAAAAAAGAAAAAAATGGCCGCGGATGTTGCGCCCGCGGAGAATGTTTACAAATGGAAAGAAGTTCTGGCAAAATATTCTCCGGATCCGATCCATGTCGCGATTTCTTTTGACGATGTTGCCATGTATCAGTACACAGGCGGAACCACGGGAGTTTCAAAGGGCGTCATGCTCACGCACGGAAATCTGAGCCGGCAGGTTCAGCAACTGTCCGCGTGGTTTCCGATTTTTGCCGAAGGCGAGGAAACTATGATCGGGGCTTTGCCCTTTTTCCATGTGTTCGGGCTTTCCACTTCCATGAATTTTTCCATATTCAAAGGATGGGGAAATATTCTGATTCCCAAACCTCAGCCTGAACAACTGCTTGAGGCAGTTTCAAAATACAGACCCACTTTCGCGCCGCTGGTTCCAACCATGTATATCGGGATGCTGAGTCATCCGAATATCCGCAACACGGATATGAAATCTATCAAAGGATGTTTTTCCGGCAGCGCGCCGCTTCCGGTGGAGGTGATCAAAGAATTCGAAGAAAAGACAGGCGCGATTATTGTGGAGGGATACGGTCTGACCGAAACCACGCCCGTGACGCATATCAATCCTTTCAATGGCGAAAAAAGGAAAATCGGGAGTATCGGAGTTCCCATACCGGATACCGAATGCCGGCTGGTTGATCTGGGTGAAGGAACGACCGATGTGCCGATTGGAGAGCCCGGGGAAGTTTTGGTCAGAGGTCCTCAGATTATGAAAGGTTACCGGAACATGCCCGGAGAAACGGCAAATGTGCTGACCCCGGACGGCTGGCTTCATACTGGCGATATTGCCAAAATGGATGAAGACGGCTATTTTTTCATTGTGGACAGAAAAAAAGACCTTATAATATCCGGTGGATACAATGTGTATCCTCGGGACATTGATGAAGTTTTTTATGAGCATCCCAAAGTTCAGGAAGTCTGCACTATCGGCGTTCCGCACCCGGTCCGCGGGGAAGCGGCAAAAGTGTTTGTTGTTTTGAAATCAGGGGAAACAGCGACTCAGGAAGAACTGATGGAATACTGCAAAAACAAGCTGGCAAAATATAAATGGCCCATTGAAATCGAATTCAGGGATGAACTGCCAAAAAGCAATGTGGGGAAAATTCTGAGAAAAAATCTCAAGGCTGAAGAGTCCGCGAAACGGAAAACTTCATAATCTTTTTTCCTCGTTCCCAAGCCCCGGCTTGGGAACGAGAAAAAAACGGCTTGCAAAGCCGTTTTACTGTAAAACGATTTTGCAAATCGTTTTTTTAAACCCGAAAAGGAGAAATCATTCATGTGCCTTGCAATACCGTCTAAATCTGCTGAAACAGACACAAAACGGCTTGCAAAGCCGTTTTACTGTAAAACGATTTTGCAAATCGTTTTTTTTAAACCCGAAAAGGAGCAATCAGTCATGTGCCTTGCCATACCGTCTAAAATCGTAA
>DYRK01000060.1 GCA_020718785.1 Desulfatirhabdium butyrativorans
ATATGCCATCGGCGTATATGTAATGCCGTCCAACTCTATGGATTTACCAGAAATGTTTGCATTCGTGACCGCATCTGTATCAAACAGTTCCGAATACTCACCCATGACTCCCGCGACAATTCCCAGACTGTCGGAAAACGTAATGTCGCTCATAACCTCAGCCCCGAGTTTGTCTGTTTTGTTGATAAGATGTCCGAACATTCCTTGTCCTTCGGGAAAGTCTTTGAAAACAGGCGCAAAAGCAGTTGTTTTCCCGCTGTAAAATTCGTACATGAAATCTGAGCAGTTATAATCAAAATAGGCTCTGGCAGTCAGTTTTGTTTTGGAACTCGGCGAATATTCGCAGGCAGCTTCCGCAAAAGCTGTCTCAAAACGCACATCGCTGTTATCCGTAAGCGCGCCTGTCGGTCCCACCGCAGGTTCGGCTTTGCTTTTCTTATAAAAGCCTGTCAGACGGAAGTTCTTATAAGATAGTTTCGCGAAAAGGTTTTGGAAATCAAATTCCTCGTTTGTATATCCGGGCGCACGGCTATAGCGCGCAGGAAATTGAACCAAAGCCGCATCTTTTTCGATCAGCCTGGGATCTCCGCTGCTGTGAACAGCATCGGCAAAAAAAAACAGGCTCAGATCGTTTTGGTAATAAGATAACTGGGCAGTTCCTTCGTAAGTGCCGAAACTGCCGTAAGCTGCGGATATTGACGACGGGTCTTTTTCGTCTTTGGCAATGATATTGATGACTCCGTTCATTGCCTCATTGCCGTAAAGCGCGGAACCGGGACCGCGGATGATCTCGATTTTCTTTATTAATTCGACAGGGAAAGAAATCAGATAGCCGGAATTGTCATCTCCGATGTTTTCCGAAGAATGCCCGTTGAGCATGATTTTGACGCCCGGATTCCCGATCAGCCCCAGCCCTCTGATATTCACAATTTTGTCAGGATAAGTCGCATATCCCTGCATATAAAATCCTGCGACCTGACGAAGCACTTCCTCAAGATTTTTTGCGCCTGAATTTTTAATTTCCTCTTCCGTGATAACAGATACAATCGAAGGAGCTTCGTTTACTCCCATTCTGGTTTTTGTGGCAACTGTAACAAAAACCGCCTCTGCCTCTGCTCTGAGCCATTTGAATTCTTCTTCAAGAGCTTTGTCTGTCTTTTCGGATAATTCCTGAGCAGATAAAACAGATGTAAAACATAAAACAATCGCAAATACAGCAAAAATATTAAAAATTTTGTAAAAATTCATAAACCGCCTCCTTTTGCGGAAGTATCATAAATCAGATTTTTTAAAAAAATCCGATTTCTTATGACCGTAATTTTAAAAACCGTATGACAGTCTTCCCATAAACGTCGTTCCCGGACAGGGTATGTCATTCGGAACAAATCCTGAGACATCCGGGTCCCTGTGGTCTTCATTCAACAGATTGAAACCGGAGATTTGAAATTCCATGCCTTTTGTGAAAATATCTTTGAATCTCAAAGATATATTCAGCAGCCAGCGTTCATTCACCGGGTTTCTGCTATCCTGACGGACAAGTTTTTCTCCGTCCCACATCATTTCTTCAGTTCTGTCTCTTTTGCCCACATAATTCAGCGAGACATCGGAGATAATCTTTTCGGTAAATCCGTGAGTGATGCCGATATTGCCGTAAAACACAGGCGCGCCGCCGGGGTTGAAATCACTCTGCGTCATATCAGTTCCTTCAATGACTGCCCCGGTTGTGTCTTTCACATCCTGCCATGTAAAATTGAGATATGCGGAAGTATTTTTGCCGAAAGAGGCTTTCAACTCTGTTTCAACACCGAAAGATTCTGTTTTGCCGATATTTCTGTAAGTAATATCCGAGACCACAAAATCAATCAGGTCATCGCCGGTGATATAAAATCCCGTAACAGTTCCGGTGATATTCTTTGTAAAATTATACCCGATAAGACCTTCGGCAGTTGTTATTTTTTCCGGTTTCAGGTCAGGATTTCCTTTTGCAGGAGTATTATCAGTATAAAGTTCTACAAAACTCGGAGCCCGGAATGCCTTGCCGTAAAGTGCTTTGAACCACAGTTTTTCTGTCGGCGCATACACAATTCCGAAACGGGGATTTGCGCTTGAGCCGACATCATCATAACTGTCATATCTTGCGCCGAATGTCAGTATCAGATTCTCCACGTTTTTTTTGAGAAAAAACAGTTTCTTCAAGTCTGAGACGCACTGAAAATATCCGGCAAAAATATCCCTGTCTTCATCTCTGTTCCAGTTTCCGTGTTCTGATACGTCTGTATATGGAAAATATTGATAGGGAAAGGGTTCATAAACTGTCCCGTTCAATTCAAAATAAGCACCTGTAATATTAGTATTTGCATAAGTCTTTATGCCGAACTGTTTTGTATGCTCATAAGACATGCCCGCGACCGTCTGAATCCACGGATACAGTTCGTAATCGCCCGTGATTTCTGCTCCTGAAACAGACCACTTGCCGTAAGTGCCGCCGAGTATGCCTTCATCTGCGGGAAATCCGATATGCAGCGCGGCGGTTTCTTCGGGATAACCCTCGTAATCGCCCTCGTAAACAGAGTGGTCATAATATGTTTTTATCAGCAGATTTCCTTTGCCGCTTATCGGAAATTTGTAACCGAGTTCGCCGTAAGCATAGCTCATTCTCATATCGTCTTCATCGGTCAGCACAAAATTGAGACCGATGGGCGACATCAGATCGGTTTTCTGAAAAAAACCGGAAAAATACAGCCCTTTATAACTCAGGTTGGTATGAAAAGTGTGATGCGTTGTCTCGCCGGTCATTTCTCTTGAAGCAGACGGCGCAAGCAGACCCCCGTACATGGCGACAGCAGCCGGATCAGATGCCATATCGGATTCAACAGTTCCGTCATATCCGTCTGTCCGGCAGTATTCCGCATATAAATAAGCTTTCAACTCGTCATGTTTATATGACAATTCCGCGTAAGGCTTCAGCGTGTCGAAACTGCCGTATTCGACAGAGAGACTTGAAGGCTTGTCTCCGCCGTGTTTTGTAATGATATTGATGACGCCGAGAAATGCGCCTGTCCCGTAAAGCGCGGAGCCGGGGCCTCTGATAATTTCGATTTTCCTGATATTGCCGACAGGTATTTTGTCAAAAAAAATATCGGCGTCTCCCCAGAAGGGCTGAAAACCGTGTCCGTCTATCATAATTTTGATTTTTTCAACTCCCGAAGAAATCATGCCTCTGATATATGTCTTATGCAAGGGATAAAATCCCAGATCAATCAGGTCAAATCCCGGCACGGTTCTTAATACATCAACAATAGTTCTCGCGCCCATGTTTCTGATTTCTTCCTCGGTAATGACAGATACAGTTGACGGCGCTTCTTTTTCGCTCATCTGCGTTTTAGTTGCAACCGTTACCGTAACCGCATCTGCTTCCGCTTTGAGCCATTTGAATTCTTCTTCAAGAGCGGCGTCTGTTTTTTCAGAGGATTCCTGAGCAAAAACAGGAAACCCCAGCCCGACAAGCATTGCCGATATGACAAATATCCTGAAAATTATGCAAATTTCCATAGTTCCTCCTTTTAATTTGAAAAGCCGGTAGGGCGGCACAGGCTGAGAATAGACCGACCCCGTCGTTTGCCCGTTCCCACGCTCTGCGTGGGAATGCGGCACGGACGCTCCGCGTCCGGAGTGCAAAACCGAATCTTATAAAATGGGTATTTTTGCAAAAATGCAATTTTTGCACTCCGGAACGGCGTTCCCACGCAGAGCGTGGGAACGAGAACTCGCCAACTGCCTAACTCATATTCAAATCAGAATTCATAAGACATCTGTATCCACGATTCACGCCCCGTTCCCGGAAAATCGTCAGGATAAGTATAGCCGACGGTTCCGTCTTCATATTTGAATACAGATGCCGGATATTTTATTTCAGCGTCAAACAGGTTCCTGACGCCCGCCCGCAACGTCAGTCCTTTTGTGAAAATATTTAAAATACCGGCGGACAGATTCAGGGTATTATAAGCATTCAATTTGTCTCTGTTATCATCAGTCGCCCGATGTCTTTTTCCGACATAACGGTATTGCAGGGAAAGAGAATAATCATCTGCCGGTTTATACAGCAAGCCGAAATTTGCCAGCCAGTCTGCTGCGCCGTTCAGCGATTCTCCTGTGTCATCTTCCGTATCTGCAAAAGAGAGATTGCCGTCCAACCGGAGATTATGACGCAGACGGTGCTGAAAATCCAGTTCAAATCCCTTTGTTTTGACAGCATCTTCAATGTTTACATACTGTATTGAATAACCGCCGACCGAATCCGCATACTTGGGATATTCGATATTATCCTTCAGTTCGGAATAAAACAGCGTAACGCGTCCGGTGAGTTTCGGATTTCTGTAAATATAGCCGAGTTCATAACTTCTGATATGCGCTGAATCCAAATTCCCGTTGCCTGCCAACAAACTGTTTCCTTTGGAATATAATTCTGTAAAAGAAGGCGGTCTGAGTGATTCGGAATACTGCGCTTTTAAAATATGATGATCTGCCAGCCGCCATACCGCAGAGGCTCTCGGCGTAAGACAGTCCCCCATATCATTGTATCTGTCATATCTCAGACCCAATGTCATATCAAAACGCTCGGCGACACTTATCATATCTTGCAGATATGTACTGAAAATACTTCTTTTCCGATCCTCGGCAAGCCAGTTATCCTGCCCCTGCACACGTATCATTTCTCCCCGGTGTCCTTCAATAGTATTGGCTTCTACCCATATATCCTGCATCTCTGTATGCGAATATTTCATTCCGAGAAGCAATGTATGGCGGCTCATTCCCTTCCAGATAAAATCCGCACCCGTGTAAAATTCTCTTTCTTCATAATAGGGAGAAAGAAGAGAGCCTTCAGCCGGCGTAATGTCTGTAAGCGAGCCGTCAGGCAAAGGGAAACCCGTTATCGGCGGAATCGCTTCCATCCTGTCAAATTCATACTTATACAGCCGACATCCTGCTTTTACGTCTGTTTTAAAGGAATCCGAGAAACTGAGGCTTTGTGCGGCTTCAACTGCCTTGTGTTTATATGATATGACAATTCGATTATCATCAGACGGAAGAACATTGATAATACCGAAATAATCCCCGTTGCCGCCGGAAATATACTGCCCTGTCAGCGAAAAATCCCTGTATTTGAGAATCAGATTCGCCAATCTGTCTTTCTGAGCCGCATTGACAGATCCCGGCGCATTTGAATAATCGCCGAAATTCAGACCTGAAAATCCTTCGTAAAGCCTGTCCTTTCCTGCATAAACATCGGCACCGTCTGTTTTAAAGCCTGAAAAACCGAGGTTTATGCTGAAATCTTTTTCAGGAAGTTTGCAGCATAAATTTCCGCCGGCGGCCTTGCCCTCATTGCTGTCATAATAACTGTAAATATGGTTTTCTTTTTTGCGGGTTATGACATTTATCACGCCTGCATAGGCATATTCACCGTAGATAACAGAACCGGGACCCCCGTATAATTTCTATTCTGTCAATCTGTCTGACAGGAACATTATATATTGCATAACCTGAGGCGTTCAAGGCGTCATTCATAACAATCCCGTCTGTCATCAGTTTAAGATTGCCTGAAAAAAAACCGCCTCCCAGTCCTCTGACAGAAACCTGTTTGTCGCCCATTGTATTGATGTGTGTGTTAATTCCCGGAACCAGAGAAATCGCTTCATAAACCGTGCGGATTCCTTTTTCTTCAAGTTCCCTGTATGCCCCGGGATTCAGCATCAGGACATGCGCTGCTTCGCAGACAGGCCGGGCACCCAGAATCACGGCGCTGAAGGAAACCAGTACAAAGGGGATTTTGTCCATCCGGATCATTTTCTGCGTCCCGCTCACTCCCGCAGAAGTATCAATATTTTTGAAATCCGTGATAATCAGCTTGAGCTTATATCCTTCTACACCTCCGGAGGAATTCAGATGATGAACAGCCATCTGTGCGCCCCGGCTCATCACTCTGCCGTAAAATGCCTGTGGTCCGCTCATGGGAAAGAGTGCGCCTACCGGAAATGTCTTATCTGCTCCGTAGGAAAGCGCGGCACTGAAAAAAATTGCCGCCCATACAACCATCGTTTTAAGCACTTTCATAATTTTGTCTCCTTTCTTTTTCTTTGATTATATACCTCTGCTTAACCAACCTTACGAATATCTGCATTAACCAAAACTCGATTTACGGAAATCTGTCAGCTCTCACGCTTCACATTCCCGATCATCGCCGCAAGCTCTGCCACCATCTCGCGCATCTTTTCTGCCTGAGCATTCATATTTTCAGAGGCACGAGCCGATTCTCTAGCTCCGGCTGCATTCTGCTGTGTCACCTTGTCCAAGTCGGCTACGGTTCTGCTTATCTGTCCGATTTTTGAGGACTGCTCTGTATTGGATTCGGTGATGACAGATGTTTTTTCACCGATGACTTTTGCCGATTGGATAAGGTTTTCGAAATCTTTATTTACATCTTTCACCGAACCCTTGATCTGCATGACGCGTTGTGAGATATTGTTCAGCAAAACCTGTGTGTTCTTTGCCGCATCCGCGGTTCTTATGGCAAGATTTCTGACTTCATCGGCAACCACCGCGAATCCGGCTCCTGCATTGCCTGCACGCGCTGCCTCGATTGCCGCATTCAGTGCCAGCAGATTGGTCTGAAATGCAATTGCGTCAATATTTTTTATGATCTCTGCTACTTGACCGCTGTCTGCTCCGATCTGAGACATGCTCCTCGTCAGTTCGGAAATGGCAGTAAGCGACTGTCCGGATTTCGTGATGTTTTCATTCATCAGGAGTTCAAGCTCTTGTGTGATTTTCAGAGTTTCTCGACTCGAAGAAGATATCGCCTCCAAAGAAGCCGAGGTCTCTTCCAGAGACAAAGCCTGATCCGAGGCATCTTTGACCAATGCTCTGCCGGAAGATAAAATATTTTCCGCGGCAGAGACAACCTGATGCGATATCTGCCTAAGACTATCAGACACCCGGTTTACGGACTTCACGATTCCCTTATTGACAAAAAAAGCCAGCACCAATCCCAAGCCCACAGCACCGATTCCGATGAAAAAGAGCATCTCCGTTGTCTGCCGGATTTTGGCGATCGTGGCAGCACGGGAAATACCGAATGAGACATAACCGAGAGTCTTGCCGGAATAATTCAAAATAGTCATAAGTGAGTCATAGCTTTCTTTGTTTTTATCTGTCAGACAGATCTGCTCGGAAAAGCGGCCGTTTTTATCTATATCCGGCAGTTGAAGATGTCCGCCTATCCTTTTTCCGTGATGGTCATAGAGGTTGATAAATACGCCTGTTTCATGCTCGAGGATTTTCATATCTGCTTCTACAGCCTTTTCCATAACAAAATAGCCGATGGTTTCTCCCTTCTTGAAAGTGGAGCCGAAGTCTGCGGCATCTGCCGTGCTGATATAAGCAAAATGTGTCTTGATCTGAATCTTTGTTCCGCTGCTTTGCAGAGAATAAGGTACATCTTCAGGCTGATATGTGTCAGGGAAAATATCGGGATTTTTTATTTCCTCTTCCTCGATGTCTCCGCCTTTTTGCTTATTCAGCAGATGCTTTCCTCCGCTGACCCTGATAAGTCCCCCGAGGCTTTTGTCAAAAAAGATTTGCAGGATATGAGGACCCTCGAAGCGCGTTGGAAAATAAAAGGCAAAACGTTCCAAGCCGAGTGCAGTACCGAGTCCGAAAAGATCGGGCAGAGATGAGAAATAAAAATAATCCTGCTGAATACAGTTCAGCAGCATTTTCACCGTATCGGTCTTATTTGAAAACACTTTGAAATTATTGTCCAATTCCGCAATATTCTGATGGATGAGTCTTTGAAAACGGCTTGCCGAAGCCTCCAGCCTTTCCTGATTCTGACGGCTTATCTGTCTGTGGTTAAAGACGGCAGACGCCGCTATGGACATAAGCACAGTAACAAAGACTAATGTGCATGAATGGAATATGAGTTTTCTTTTTATTGTAAAATTCATGTGTTATTTCCGGAGGGAGAAGAATCCTGCCCTCTCCGTGAGAGAGGGCGCGGGCTAAGGTTAAAAGAGATCAGCCGGTAATTTCAAGGCGGTTGAAAAAATAGCTGATTTCAAAGGCAGCGGTCTCAGGAGCGTCTGAGCCGTGAACCACATTTTTTTCAATGTCTGTGGCAAAATCCCGGCGGATGGTTCCTTCCGCGGCTTTGCGAAAGTCGGTCGCGCCCATGAGTTCACGGTTTTTGGCAATCACGTTTTCTCCTTCCAGCACCATGACTACCGAAGGTCCTGAGGACATGAAATCGGTCACGCTGCCGAAAAAAGGGCGTTCTTTATGCACTGCATAAAATCCCTGAGCCTGAGCCTTTGTCATATAAATCATTTTCATGGCAACGATTTTTATCTTGTTTGCCTCAAAACGTCTGATGACTTCGCCGATAAGCCCCCGGCTCACGCCGTCGGGTTTGATAATAGATAAGGTTCTTTCCATAGTATTTCTTCTTTAAATCCTTTCCTGAAAAAATTGTAGGGGCATGTCGCCGACATGCCCCTGCGTTTTAGGCACTCACCTGCATAGTCATGCCCACCCATCTGGCTGTCTGGGTCAGCGCGCCTACGGAGATAATGTCAACGCCGGTATCTGCCACGGGAATCAGGCTTTCTTTTGTGATTCCTCCCGAAGCTTCCACAACAGCCGTTCTGTTGATAAACGCGACTGCTTCCCTGATCTCATCCGCCGTCATGTGACTGAGCATAATGACATCTGCTCCGGCATCCACAGCCTCTCTGACACCGTCCATATCCGAAACTTCCACTTCTACTTTTGCAAGATGGGAGACATTATGCTGAATCCGTTCTATCGCTTTTTTAATTCCTCCGCAGACAGCGATATGATTTTCCTTTATCAGAACTCCGTCGTACAGCCCCATCCGATGATTGAATGCCCCGCCCACACGGACAGCATATTTTTCCAGAACCAGCCATCCGGGAGTAGTTTTCCGCGTATCCACAAGGCGGACATTTCTGTCTTTGAGAATATCCGCGTAAGTCCGGACATGCGTGGCAATGCCCGAAAGATGCTGAAGAAAATTCAAAGCAGTCCGCTCGCCTGCAAGCAGAACATGAACTTTGCCTTTCACTTCTGCCAGAATATCGCCGGGATTGACAGCATCGCCGTCTTTATAGCGGGGAGTAAAAATAACTTTGGGATCCAGAGATTCAAAGACCTGCTTTGCCACGCTCAGTCCGGCAATCAGAAGAGATTCCTTTGCAAGAATAATTCCTTTGCCTTCGACATCCGGGCCCATCAGATTGCTGGTGGTAATATCTCCGGGTCCTATATCTTCTTTCAACGCTGTTTCAATGATATGTTGTACTGAATACATGATTGTCCGAAATGAAAAGTGAGAAGTGAAGAGTGAGAAGTGAACCCTGTTTTTATAAAATGGTATTTCTCACTTCTCTTTTCTCAATTTTCAATCCCCTTTATTCTGTCTAAATTGGCTTGGAGTTTCTGCCGTTTTTCCACCAGAAGAAGATGCTTTTCTTCGGCTTTCCTGACCACATCTTCAGGTGCTTTGGCGAGAAAATCTTCATTGCTGAGTTTCTTTGATGCCGCTGCGCTTTCTTTGCCCAGTTTGGCGATTTCTTTTTCAAGACGCGCGGTCTCTTTGGCAAAATCAATAATACCTTCAAGTGAGACAAATATCGCGGCATTGTCCGCTACAGCGGTTGCCGATGACTTGGGTCTTTCTCCGGGAACCCCCACAGAAAAACTTTTAAGCCGGGCAAGAGTCATAATCATCTCCTGATGCTCTTGAAGAACTGCTCTTGTTTTTTCATCCTGGGACTGAACTGCGGCATCCAGCGCGAGGGAAGGAGAAATATTCATTTCTCCTCTTATGTTGCGGATACCGGTGATAATTTCGATGATCAGATTCATCTCGCTTTCAGCCTGAGGATCGCAGTCCCGGGCATCGGCATCAGCCGGAAATACCGTCTTCATGATTGATCCCTGCGTACCGGGAAGTTTATGCCAGATTTCTTCCGTAATAAAGGGAACAAAGGGATGAAGCAGTATCAGTGTGTCTCTCAGCACACGCCACAATACCCGCTTCGCCGCATCCTGCCTTTCCTCTCCCGCCTTGCCGTAGAGGTCGGATTTGACCGCTTCGAGATACCAGTCGCAGAATTCATGCCAGACAAACTGGTACAGCGCAGCCGCGGCATCGTTGAAACGATAAGTATCAAGACCATCGGCAACCGCGTCTGTCACTCGGCGCAGTTTGGACAGTATCCATCGGTCAGGAAGAGACAGTCCTTCTTTCGGCAAATCGAAAGCAAAAGGTTTCACCTCTTCTCCGGTCAGATTCATCAGAGCAAAACGCGCCGCGTTCCAGAGTTTGTTGACAAAATGGCGGTATCCTTCCACCCGCTTTTCAGACATTTTGACATCTCTGCCCTGCGCTGCAAAAGCTGCCAGAGTAAAACGGAAGGCATCGGTTCCGTACTGGTCAATTACAGACAGAGGATCAATCACATTCCCCAGCGATTTGCTCATTTTTTTGCCGTCTTCATCCCGCACCAGCGCATGGACATAGACATCTTTGAACGGCACTTCTCCCCTGAAGTGAATTCCCATCATCATCATGCGGGCCACCCAGAAGAACAGGATATCAAATCCCGTGACCAATACAGAGGTGGGATAAAAGGTCTTCAGCAATGCTGTTTCATCGGGCCATCCCATAGTGGAAAAGGGCCAGAGCGCGGAACTGAACCATGTATCCAGCACATCGCTTTCCTGAACCAGATTCTTTCCCTGACAGCCGCTGCAAATTTCAGGGGCTTCGGTCATAACCATGACTTTCTGACAGTCCTGACAGTACCACGCGGGAATCTGATGTCCCCACCATATCTGACGGGAAATGCACCAGTCGCGGATATTTTCCAGCCAGTCGAAATAGGTTTTGGTCCAGATATCGGGAATAATCCGCGTCTGTCCGGTTCGGACTGCTTCGATGGCTTTTTCTGCCAGCGGTTTGGCACTCACAAACCATTGCCGGGACAGATTCGGTTCTACAACCGTTCTGCAACGGTAGCATTTGCCGACATTATGCTTATGACTTTCGGTTTTCTCAAGCAGCCCTTGTTTTTCAAGTTCTTCTGTGACTGCTTTTCTGCATGCAAAGCGGTCAAGCCCTTTGAATTTTCCTGCTTCCGGCGTCATATTGCCGTCATCCCCGATGACTTTTATTGCAGGCAGATTATGGCGTTTGGCAATCTCGAAGTCATTGGGATCATGCGCGGGCGTGACTTTCAGCCCTCCGGTCCCGAAAGTCATGTCAACATATTTGTCTCTGATCAGAGGAATTTTCCGGTCTGTAAGAGGCAGAAGAATTTCGACGGCTCCGAGAGTTTCATATCGCTTATCTTCGGGATTCACAGCCACGGCTGTATCCCCGAGCATGGTTTCGGGCCGGGTCGTAACTACCGTAATGCTGCCGGAGCCGTCTGCAAAAGGATAGCGGATATGATAAAGCCCTCCCTCTGTCTCTTCATGTTCCACTTCGAGATCTGCCAGCGCGGTCCGGCACCTCGGACACCAGTTGATGATATAATTGCCGCGATAGATCAGCCCCTCGTTGTAGAGCTGGACAAAAACTTTGCGGACTGCACGCGACAGCCCATCATCCATAGTAAAGCGTTCCCGTTTCCAGTCACAGGACGCGCCCAGCCGTTTAAGCTGATTGATGATTTCACCGCCGTATTTCTCACGCCATTGCCATACGGTTTCAATGAATTTTTCCCTGCCGATCTCATGGCGCGTCTTTCCTTCGGAAGCAAGTTTTTTTTCCACCACATTCTGAGTGGCAATACCCGCATGATCCGTGCCGGGCATCCACAGCACATTGTCTCCCCTGAGCCTTCTGTAACGGCAGAGAATATCCTGCAAGACATTGTTCAAGGCATGTCCCATGTGAAGCACGCCCGTCACATTCGGCGGTGGAATCACGATGGAGAAATTTTTCCGGCTGCTCTCTTCTTCAGCCGAAAACATTCCTTCTTTTTCCCAGAACTCATACCAGTATTTTTCCACATCATGGGGTTCATACCCCTTTTCAAGCAAGTTATTCGTCATACGAATCAATACTCTCCTCTCTGAAGTGAGAAGGTGAGGGGTATGGGGTCAGGGGTGAGAGTAGGGGCGAAAAATTTTTCGCCCCTACCTCTCACCCCTTACCCCTTACCTATCACCTCTTACCCCTTATCTAATCTTCATCAGCCAAATCCTCGAACAGGACATCCTTGAGCCTGTCCATTTCATTTGCAACGGCTTTTTCAATGACCTCCACCAGCTTGTTTTCGATTTTCTCAGAAAACATTTTTTCGGAAAAAACCTTTTTTATTACCTGCTCCAAAATCGCTTCCAGTTGTTCCGGTGGAGGCAGGGACACGGAATCAGGAAGATGCCGGACCCGCGGCGCGGAATCCGACGGTTTTTTCTGATGAATTTCTTCTTTAATATCTTTTGAATCGGAAGGCTGTGCTTCAGCCGCTGTATCATCTTCTTTTTGCAGGACACGCGCCGGAATTTCGGCGGGGATATATTGATTCCCTTCCCTGTCATCAGAGGCTGATTCCGGACTCCCGGACTGCTGTTTCAGATCATCGGCGATCAGGTCAGACAAGCCCTTATCCCTGCGCTGAGACTCTGATTTGTCATCTCTGATTTCAGGAATATCCTCGGACAGATATGGGCTTTCTGAAAGCAGGGCTTCTGCCTCTGAGCCGAACAGAATGTCATCGCTTTCTGCCGAAAGGTTTTTTCCGGCTGCCGCCGGCTTGAAATCTGTGGAAGCTTTGTCGGCAAGCCGGATCACATCATCAATATCCGTAATGGGAGTTCCGGTATCTTCGGGTCTTTCTCCGGTCCCCTCGTCACGGTCTGAGTGCAAAATCCCGTGATCGGCAACCTTCTTATTCCGCTTGGAAATCACTTCTCCGCTCAACGTCGGATCCTCAAGCGGCGGAGGAGCAACAATATTTTCAGGACTCAGTTCAATGATATCATAAGCTTCGGTTGCTTTTTTTGCCTCATCCTGAAAAAGGATAGTTCCGTCAGGATCACTCAGTCCGTTGCTGTCATCTTCTTTCTGCCTGACGGCTTTTCTCGCGACATCCTGAATGAAGATAGTTTCATCGGAATCCGGCTTGATGCTCTCTTCATCACTCAGATCAATGATATCGTCATCATCCTGCTGATCCTGTTTTTTCAGCTCCGCTCCGAAAAAATCGCCTCCGTCAAGATCGGGCGGGGCAATAATGGTCGCCTCATCACCTGAATACGAATCCGAATAGCGGACAGGCGGCTCATTCCTGTTCCCGCGCTCCGGCGTTCTCTTCTCGTTCCCAAGCCCCTGCTTCTTCTCGTTCCCAAGCCCCTGCTTGGGAACGTGCTTTTCATCATCATCTCTGAGAAAAATGGTTTCATCAAAATCAGACTGCTCAATAATGGCTGCTTCGTCATTCAGATCAATGATATCGTCATCATCCTGTTGATCCGGCTTTTCAGCATCATCTCCGAGAAAAATCGTTTCATCGAGATCGGGCGGCGCAATAATAGTCGCTTCGTCATCAGAATACGAATCGCGGACAGGCAGCTCATTCTCGTTCCCAAGCCCCTGCTTCTTCTCGTTCCCAAGCCCCTGCTTGGGAACGTGCTTTTCATCATCATCTCCGAGAAAAATCGTTTCATCAAGATCGGGCGGGGCAATAATAGTCGCTTCGTCATCAGAATACGAATCGCGGACAGGCAGCTCATTCCCGTTCCCAAGCCCCTGCTTCTTCTCGTTCCCAAGCCCCTGCTTGGGAACGTGCTTTTCATCATCATCTCCGAGAAAAATCGTTTCATCAAGATCAGGCGGGGCAATAATGGTAGCTTCATCATCAGAATACGAATCCGAATCACGGACAGGCGGCTCATTCTCGTTCCCAAGCCCCTGCTTGGGAACGTGCGTTGCCTGTTTTTCGTCATCATCTCTGAGAAAAATTGTTTCATCGGGATCAGACTTCTTCTCGTTCCCAAGCCCCTGCTTGGAAACGTGCTTTTCACCATCATCTCTGAGAAAAATCGTTTCATCGGGATCAGACTTCTCAATAATGGCTGCTTCGTCATTCAGATCAATAATATCGTCATCATCCTGTTGATCCGACTCTTCAGAATCATCTCCGAGAAAAATGGTTTCATCAAGATCGGGCGGCGCAATAATAGTCGCTTCGTCATCCGAATACGAATCCGAATCACGGACAGGCGGCTCATTCTCGTTCCCAAGCCCCTGCTTGGGAACGTGCGTTGCCTGTCTTTCATCATCATCTCTGAGAAAAATCGTTTCATCAAGATCAGGCGGGGCAATAATAGTCGCTTCGTCTTCCAGTGCAACAATATCGTCTTCTTTCTCTGCTGTTCCGGCGCCATAAAATGATTTTGCAAATCGTTTATCCTCTGCCGTATCGTGCAGCAGAATCGTTTCATCGAGATCGGGCGGCGCAATAATAGTCGCTTCGTCTTCAAGTGCAACAATATCGTCGTCTTTCCCTGCTTTATCATCAAGATCAGTCGGAGCAAATATGGTTTCGGCATCGTCAAAATCATCGGCATTTTCATTTTCGTCCGTGCTTCCGGCAGATTCCCGAAGGAGTACGGGTTCATCTGAATCGCTTGAAGCCCTGATGTTTTTCATATCCAATTCGATAACATCTTCATCGTCTTCATCTTCATCAGTTCCTATATCTGCACTGTCAGCGATATTCTCATCCATATCGTTCATCGCGGCAGATTTTTCAATCTCTGACTCCGCGAATTCTCCTTCATCTCCCGGAGACACATCATCCGGCAGAGAGTCCGTCACATTCTGATGATCGGTGACATCGGCTGCATCCAGATCAATAACCTCTTCATCTTCCATGACATCTTCTTCGGCAATATCATCGAGTGAAATCATTTCGTCAAACTCAATGAGTTCCTCATCTCCTGCAAGGATTTCGCCGGCAATATCGTCAAGCAGAACAGGGTCGTCCGAATCTTCCGGTATAACAGCAATCTCCGCATCATCATCGGAATCCGGTTCCGTAATTTTTTCCTGCTCTGAAAAAGATTTGTCTGCCGAGTCTGTCAGTTCAATGAACTCCGCGTCGTCGGCATCAGCCGAATCTGTGAGTTCAATGATCTCCAAATCATCCGTCGCCTGATCTTCTTGCAATATCTGGTCGTTTTTCTTTTTATCTTTCATAAAAACACACCTTTTTCAGGCAGGGGCCGCCTCCCGGCTCTGCAATTTATGGTTTCACAGGAAGAAAAAGTGTTCTCAAAAAATGTCGGTTCCGGGAGGACGAAGGAGTGCCGAAAAGAAAAAACAAAAGCTTCATCCGGGATACCGCGCTTGTCGGAATATGAAGGATTTTCTGAATATATTCTTTCCACCGTCACAATTTGCGCTTTTCAAATTTTCTGTAAAACGGTTTTGCAAACCGTTTTGCCGATAAAAAACGACTTGCAAAGCCGTTTTACAAAAGCGCAGATTATGCTGGTGGTCAGTATATCATTGCTATTTTGAAACAAAAGCCCGATATCTGAAAGTTATCATAACGTATTTCCGGTGTCAAGATATAACGGCTTTCGGCAGGGATAAGGATTTACAAAATGAACGGCATTTATTATAGTCGGAAGAGGCAGTTGAAAAAATTAACAGCAAAGAGCGCGGAGGTCATTTTGAGACGTTTTTTTATTGAACATTCCGCAGGGCTTGCCGCCGACAGGCCCCTGCAGTCAATCTCAGGTTCCGACGCCAATCACATAAAAAATGTGCTGCGTCTGAAAGCGGGCGATAAAATTATGCTTTTTGACGGATCAGGTAATGAATACGAGGCTGAAATTGTCTGCATGGAATCGGATACGGTCACGGCAGCCATTCTCGGCAGCAGTTCATCCCTTACCGAATCTCCCGTTCGGATTACGGTGGCTCAGGGATTTCTGAAAGACAAGAAGATGGACACTCTTGTCCGGCAGCTTACGGAACTGGGCATAACCGGATGGCTGCCCGTTATCGCTCAACGGTCTGTTCCCCGTCCGGACAGCAGACGCCTCGATGCCCGCGCGGAAAGGTGGAAAAAAATCGCGGCCGAAGCTCTGAAGCAATGCAGACGAAGTCGTATCCCGGACATACAGCCGGCAGTATCTTTCAAAGAAGCTGTTACCATTGGAAACACATATAATCTGAAGATCATTTTCTGGGAAAATGAAACTCTGTCTTTTTTCCCACGGGAGTACCGTACCCCAGTACAGCAGGGAACGAAGATTTTCATCATGCTGGGTCCCGAGGGCGGTTTTACTTCGGATGAGATTGAAACAGCCGCGGCATCCGGCTTTGTCACAGCGAGTCTGGGACCCCGTGTTCTCAGGGCTGAAACCGCTGCCATCGCCGCCTGCACGCTGGTTCAATATTTTTTCGGCGATATGGGAAAAAAGACTTGACAACAATCCGAAGGCGATATATAAAGAGCATTCTTTAAGTGAGCCGAGGTAGCTCAGTCGGTAGAGCAGGGGACTGAAAATCCCCGTGTCGGCAGT
>DYRK01000061.1:0-15419 GCA_020718785.1 Desulfatirhabdium butyrativorans
AAACAAGATAAATTTCCGAAAGTCCCAGCTGCTTTCCGTATCCGGCAGCCTGAATCAGTGCGTCTCTGTAGCCGGATTCATCCGTATAGGTTTTGAGTTCGATCCCATATAAATTTGTTTTATACCTGATAAATATATCTATCTTTCCGTTGCCTGTCGGAAATTCCGGATACACCTTTCCCCCTTTCGGATGCAGGAACTGAAACAGATACATGTACAGATTGAAGTGAAAAACCGCCTCGTAAATCCGCATATCTTTCCGTTTCGGCGCATCTTTCAGCAACCATTCCCGATTTTTCTTCAGATATTTCTGATACAGTTTCATCAGATTTCGGATATTCAGACCATCATCTGTGATAACATCTACGAGGCTTTCAAAAGGCTCAACCAGTCTCCCCATATATCTGAACAGTTCATCGGAAAAATAATTGAACAGCCGCTTCTGAACAAACGGACATGAAAATCTGATATAAGAGTTTGTTTCGGAATCTTTGTCCCGATCAATAACACCGTTCATATATAAGAAATTCATCTCTGTGTTGTCATATCTGAACGAGATTTTTTCATCTGTTCTGAACAGTTCCAGCACAACACTTTTATACGGTTCTTTATTTGCTTTGCTGACAATATTCAGAATATTGTTATTAGGCAGAATATCTGTCGCATACCGATATGCGGTTTCGAATTCCCTCATGGTGACAGGTTTATCAGGCGTGGGCGGATGATCTTCATACCCTTCTGTGAGCAACTCTCCGAACCAGCATGTCAGACCCGGCTGTCCGCGCATTTCATCGTATAAACGCTGAATCACCTCCGGCTCGATCCTCTGTCCGTTCTCTTGCTGATACCATTCGAACATCCCTCTGACTTCATCAAAGCTCAGATTCGGAATATGCAGACTTCTCTGCACATTGAACGGCGAGCCGGTTACATTTTCGATTCCGAGAACACTTCTCACGCCGATCAGTGCGAGTCCGTGCAGCAGATATGTTTTCTGAGAACTTTTTTTGCCCGGCTCATTGGTTCTTTTAAGATAAATATTTCTGAATTCACTGGCAAATTTGTTGATAAACTCTTCCCCGATAGCGTCAAATTCATCTATGACAAGGATAAGCGGTTTGGATAGGTATTTCGATGTGAATAACGATGAAAAATCTTTCCATGAATCAATCTTCGGAAAATCTTTTTCAAGTGTTTCACGCAGTTCCCTGCTGAATATTTCCAAAACAGTCTGTCCCGATGTTTCATATTTGGCAGATTCCACCGTCATAATGGCAACATCGAAGTCTTCGGATTTTCTGAGTTTTTTGACAACTTCCAGCATAACCCATGATTTGCCGGTCTGCCTCGGCGCCCATACGGTGATATAATGACCGCCTTTTTCAGGATTTTCACCGATCAGGCGATGATATGTTTTGTCAATCAGATCGGTGCGGGGGGCATAGTAATGGATGTCCGTATCAACAGGACCGTAAGATGAAAATTTTCTCATCATAGTGTTCCTCATGTTCACTGAATCAATCTGTGTAACTTATCAACAAGTTCAGAAAATTCTTTTAATTCGCATAAAGGCGTCAATTGCTCGAAAACATATCCGAAATCGAGCTTGTTTTTCTGCCGCATCAGAATACCTTCGATATCAGCCCAGTCTTTGAAGCGGTCTGCAAACGCTTTAAGAATAATCAAATCTTCAGCAGAACATGTCATCACTTCGCAATTCGGGGAATATCCGAACAAGCTGGCACGATCAATCATCTGCTGCCCGAATGGCAAGCCGCCAAGCGACAAGTCAACATCAGCACCGTTTGATGCGGATAACAGCAGGATTCGGTTGAGCAATGCAAAATTCAAAGCATCTGAAATTCGGGGAGTGAATGATTTCAGAATTTCTTCAATATATTTTTCTTCTTCCCCGAATCCCGATAATAAACACAAATCAATATCCTGAGTCATTCGGATTTCACCCCAGCGGATCACAGCAAGCCCGCCGATAAAACAGAATGCCCATTTTCGGTTCTGCATGAATTTTTGAATTTCTATTGCTGCATCAAACAACGGATTCATCATCTGTTTTTTTTCATTTTCATAAAAAATTTCTGCTGCTCGATCAAGCCGCTGGTCGTACGCGTTGTTCTGTTATCGAAAGCCCATTGCAACATCCCGTCAATAGCAGGAATATGCGCTTCATAATTATAATTGCAAAGCTCATCCTGCTTTATTTGTTTCAGCGATATTTCTGCCCGTTGCCAGCTTTCAAGCCATGACTTATTTGCTTTTTTCATCATAATTCACTCATAACGGTGAGCCATTCGTGTAACAATTGCTTTAAGCGATTCATTTGTGGATTTATCAATAGATTCCCCTGTATCAATCCACACTGCATGAGGGTTTTGATTGCAGAAATCTTTCAATTCCGAAACCTGCCTTCGAATTTCTTCCAAAAGTAACTCCGGCTTTCGTTGATGAATGATTTCGGGATCTGTACCGAGACAGAGTATAATAGACATTATCAGAAATAAGAATTATATTTAGAGGATCAGGGATTTCCGATAGCTCTGCCCCTTGAATTACATGGGCTGATCCGTCTAAAATCATGCCCGAACTTCAACTCTGAAAATACTTTTTTCGCAAAGATAAGTCAATGGGGCGGAAACCGTATTCAGCAGGTATTTTCTACCCTGCCGGCAGTATTCATAAGCGATATTTTTTTGCTTCTTCCCATTCTTTTTGAAGAGAATGTTCACAGATTTTTTCAGAAAGATTATGAAAATCAATCAGGTATGAAGAAACCGACAAAATTCCTGCAATGTCCCGCAAATGCTTTTCTGATCCGCCTTCACGATAATATTCCAACTTTCGCAGGATAACATATTCGGCAGGCGCTATCCAGAATATTTCATCGTCAATATCTATGGATTTACGATTATTCAATGCCCACTGATGCAGTTTGTCCCTGCCTGAAAGATAAACATCTGCTTTGAAACCGGTTTCATGATGAATCAGATTAAAATGTCCCCGCTGGCGGCGTCCGGCTTCAATGGCAATGACTTCGGGAGGCGGACAATAAAATTTTTTAATGGGAAAAGCCTCTGCAAAGCTTTCGGCATCATCCTGATTCAGTTCAATCACCCAGATCAATGTCATGGGTCAGCCTGGGTTCTCCGTAAATCATGCTTGCCACCGATCCGGTTATCATATAATGAATTCCCAGTGCGTTCAGGCGGCTGATGAAAATATGAAAAAGCTTATGTTCTGGCATAAAGAAAAATCTCCCGGACTTTCTGTTCGATCTGTTCCTCATTCCAATCCGGGCGCTGTTGTTTTAATGCGGCAGCTTTGAGCTTCCTCGCGGAATAATAAAGATTCATAGCAGCCCGGAGTTTCTGCTCAGGTGTCATGGATTCAAATATTTTCTTTTGTTCAGGGTTCATTGTTCTTCTCCGATGCAAATAATCAGATAATGTTTTTTTAACATATTGATCTCCTTCTGAATTTATCCAGAATCTGTCAGAATCGCCTTTGCTGCCCAGGCGCACCATATCCGAAAAAGAAACTGAATTGCATAACTTGTTTTTTTCTGTAAACTTAAAATATAGCTCCGCCCCTTGAATCACATGGGCTGATCCGTTTAAAATCATGCCCGAACTTCAACTCTGAAAATACTTCTTTCGCAAAGATAAGTCAATGGGGCAGAAAGTGTATTCAGCAGGAGTTATTTCCTACCCTGACAGCAGCGAAGGGGCTTCATAATAACAGGGAGAAGATTCATCGCTGCTTCTGCATCACTACCCAATTATTCTGTGTTTTCAACCTGCTCAATCTTCTTCAAAGTCTCCAGCACAGTCTGCCTGAGATTTTCCACCCGCCTTAACGTATAATGGCTGATAGCCTCACGTCTCAGGTCTTTGACCAGCCATAAAAATCCCAGATTTTTATTTACACCGTCTAACAAAGGCAGTTCCAATTTCAGAAGGCATTCTTTACAGGTATTATCACAATCGCCGAACCCATCGCGTGTCCAGACAAGCGATGGCTGCGGTTTTTTCTGGCTCATGGCATTTTCCAGATTAAGTTCTGTCACATCAAGTCCCATTTTGTCCAGAAATCTGCATACATTCTGCCATAAAGCATTCTTTTCCAAGTGCATCTCCGCCATGTCAAACCCCATCTTATCCAGTGCCTTGCATACATTCGACCACAGAGTTTTCATGTCTCGGGACTGATATATTTCAAGCTGAAGATTCAGAAAACTTCGCCTTTCATAGGTTATGCCCGCTTCATACGTTATGTCTTTGAGCCAGTTGTAAATTTTGTCCGCGCCGAAGTATTCAAAGTATCCGATCTTCCTTATATTGATGAACATGACGAGACCGGCCAGAATAAGGATCATCGCTGCGCCGTCATCTCTGGCATTGACGAGAATGATGGATATAATCCCCATTGCAATGGTCATTCCGTAAAGCACCAGTACTGCATTCCGATGGGTAAAACCGTATTTCAGCAGCTTATGGTGGAGATGTCCCTTATCCGGCTGAAACAGCCGCTGCCCCAGAAGAAAACGGCGTACAGGTGCCAAAATGGTATCTATCAGCGGGATGCCCAGTGCAATGACAGGAATCAGCATTGCCACGGTTGCCTGACTTTTGACAGCTCCCATGATGCTGAGAGCAGCCAGCATATACCCAAGAAAATAACTTCCGCTGTCTCCCATGAAAATGGAGGCCGGGTTAAAGTTATATCGTAAAAATCCCAGCGTAGAACCGCTGAGAGCCGCGAGTCCCATTGCTACGAGAAGTTTTTTGCTCGTCACACAAAGCACCAGCAGAACCAGTGAGGCAAACAGGGTGATGCCTGCGGCAAGTCCGTCCAGACCGTCTATGAGATTAATGGCATTGATCACCAGTACAAACCGGAAAACCGTAATAGGAAGAGAGTACCAGCCCAGATACCAATCCTGAATAAGCGGCATAAAAATAACCGTTATTTTTATGCCTCCTTCGTATGCGACCAGAGCGGCGACGATCTGAACCGCAAATTTAAGCTTGGGGCCCAGCCTCTTCACATCATCAATAACCCCCAGCCCGAAAACTATTGAAGCGCCGAGGATGAGATGGATCATCTGTTTGTCAAGAGTCAGTAAATCCAGAATCTGGGTGGAGTAAAACAGAACCGAGGCAAAGGGCAGAAAAAATGCCATATAGATTGCCACACCGCCGATTCTTGGAATCGGACTGGAATGCACCTTCCGATCAGAAGGAAGATCAACGATTTTATATCGGAGCGCGATATTTCTTATCTGAGGTGTCAGAACCAGAGATACAGCAAGCGACAGCATAAATACCGAAATAATGGTTGTCATGTGAATTATCCCTCATAAAAATGAGCTGATTTTTAAGTCCGTGTAGTTGAGAATGTGATTACTTATTTCTCATATAAAGATGGGCAAGTCAATGGGGCATGGAGAGTATTCCGGGGGAGCTGTATTGCTCTTCCGAGGTGAGTCATTTCAGTAGGGTGCATTCTTTCGTGAAACAGGAATGTATGGAAAATATGCCTGAATCAGTGTTATACTGTCCACTGGCATAATTTGCGCTTTTCAAATCTGCCGTAAAACGATTTTGCAAAACCGTTTTGCTGAAAGCGCAGATTATGACGGTGGTAAGAATAATCAAAGAGAAGGATAAGGATTCAACTCTGATACAGGACTTGGAAAGTTTGGCTGATCCGTATACACGCGGTGATCCGATGTCTCCGTTACGCCGGACATGTAAGAGTTTATCAAATCTGACTGAGGAACTGGTATCTGAAGGGCATAAAGTGAGTCGAAGTAAAGTTTGTGAAATTTTGCATGAATTAGACTATAGCCTGAAGTCAGACAGAAAGACAAAAAAAGGCGAAGACCATCCGGACAGAGATGGTCAGTTTATGTATATCTCAGAGAAAGTCAGGCACTTATCGTTAATTTGTATTGAGCGGGATAAATTCCATGGGGAGTGGAATTATTGTATCAAGCCAAGCAAATAAAATGTTCAACTTATTTCTGGATGATTCCTTAGAATAAATCCAGTTGGGTCTGACTATGCTTTTTCTCTTTTTTCTTAAACTGCGATTTCTGAACACGGATCAGCCTCTGTTCGATATCTGAGACAAAGGGCGAAATTTCTCTGGCAAGGGTTTTCCCGTAAACCGTGCGTGTTTTCACATGAGTCAGAAATAACTGCTCTTTGGCGCGGGTCATAGCCACATAAAACAGACGCCGTTCCTCATCAGTGTCTGTTTTCTTATCCGGGCGGCTGAAAGGAATAAAATCCTTTTCGCAGCCTGCAATAAAGACTACAGGAAATTCAAGCCCTTTGGATGCGTGCAGCGTCATCAGTGTTACTTTTTCGGCATTGATATCGTGAATGTCTGCATCATGGTTACGGAGAGCAATCATTGCAAAAAAGTCCGCGGAGTTCGCGCCGAAAGCTTTTGCCGTGCGAAGAAGCATATTGAAAGCTTCCGTTGAATTGCGATTTTCCTTTATCTTTTCGGATAAACCCGTATGCTCTGAAAGAAACATCAGTTTTTCCCCAACAGTTTTTCCAGCCAATTTTTTCTTCATTTCCGAAAAGTTATCTGCAAAGTCACAGAATTTGCTCTGCATCTTTGCATCTATATTCGGCAGAGCTATCTGTCCCGGAGCCGACAATGCCTGAGCAATAGTCATCCGGCTCTGATAAAACCATGTCCCGAATATCTCAAATGCCTTTTTAGTAATACTTCGTTCTGTGCCGATGATTTTTCTGAAGTCATTGAAAATGCCGGAATCTTCTGTTATCTTCAGAAAAGAAACAAGTTCGGCAATTCCTTTCTGATTATATGCAATGTCTCTGTTTGCGATCTGGCATGGAATGCCTGCCTGATCAAAGATTTCAGAAAAAATCTGACTTTGGGCATGGGTTCGGTAAAGGACGGCAAAATCCGAGAATGAGCGGTCGCTTTTGATGCCGCTTTCATCGGTTTTGCCGAAATCAACAGAATGAAAACCGGTGCCGCCTACGAGTGATTCGACAATTTTGCCTACAGCTACGGCTTCCGCCTTTTCCGTGGGCAATTCAAGGATAGTCAAAGTTTTGATCCCTTTGATGTTCGAATACACACGGGTTCCGGCAGGGGAGATGCTGTGCTTTCGAATCACCTGATGAGAGGCTTCGAGAATACTTTCCGCGGATCGGTAGTTCCGGGTGAGACGAATCACTTTGCTTTCAGGGTAGTCTTGGGTAAATTTTTGGAAATAGCTCACATCGGATCCTCGGAATCCGTAAATGGACTGATCCGGATCGCCTATAACACAGAGGTCTTTGTCATACGGAGACAATGCCTTGATAATCCGATACTGTCCCTGATTCAAATCCTGATATTCGTCCACAAAAATATATCGGAAACGCCCGCTGTATTTCTCCCGAATCTCTGCATCCGACTCGAACAGTTTGACTACGTTGAAAATCAGGTCTTCATAGTCATATCGGCATTCCTGCGCGAGCAATGCCTGATAGGTTTCATAAACCTTCTTGATGAAATCTGCTTCCTCGATTTCTCCGGGAGACAAGATATTCTGTTTGGCAGAGACAATCTTATCGGACAGCACATCGGGCTTTAAGGAAAGAGAAATCCCCTTTTGCTTCACTGCCCGGATCGCTTCTGAGAGAAAAGCTTTTCGCTCATCATCGTCAATGACGGCATAGTCGGGATTTCCTTCGTCTTTCAGGATTTGAAAACATAAAGCATGAAAGGTGGCAACCCGCGGCAGAACAGAGTCCGGCGATGAGATAAGGAGAGATTTCAGCCGATCCCGCATCTCACGGGCGGCTTTGTCCGTGAAAGTCACGGCAAGGATATTTTCCGGCGAGATATTCCGATTTTTGATGAGATAAGCGATCCTGTGCGTCAGAGTCATAGTTTTACCGGCTCCGGGTCCTGCGATAATGAGCAGGGGACCGCTTTCATGTTCGACAGCCTCTCGCTGTTCGGCATTCATAAGTGTCACTATGTCAGCCGTAGAAATACCGGAATCCGCCGCCGTAGGGTGAGTCAAACCCACCGTTTCCTTATCCGACGCTGTATCATCTGAACCCAAGCCCCGGTGGGTTTCACCCACCCTACAGAACAATGCCCGCTGTCCCAGAAGTCTTTCTTTTTCTTCACACTCGAAAAGAGTTATTTTGCCGTATTCCCCGTCATATCCCGGAGAGATATGCACCTGTCCGGAGCGCATTCGCCGTATTGCTTCTCCGAGCAGCGGAATACCGGCAGCGTCAATCTGTTCTAAGGAGCAGCTTTGCAGGATATTTATCTCGGGACCGAGAATTTCAAGTACGCTATGATAATAATTGCCGACTTTTTTGCTGCCCGTACCTGTATTAAAAAGCTCTGATAAAATTTCCGTCAAAGGAATGATATGATAAAACGGAAGGTCCCGCTCCGACTTCTCGCCTCGGAGCCGGTCTGCGAGTTCTTCTACCCGATATAAAACACCGAGAGTCAAAGGCTTTCCGCATTTCGGACAGATGCCGCCGCATTTCAAAGTTTCCGACGGATGCAGACAGACATTGCATTTGCGGTGTCCGTCGGTATGATATTTGCCTTCTTCGGGATACATATCCAAAGTCCCGAGACATTGTGCCGGATCCGCTGTTTTCAAAGCTGACTTTATGGCAAAATAAGAAAGCTCCGTATCAAAGATATTCGCATTTCTGCCCAGATTTCCCGGAGAATGCGCGTCGGAATTGGAAACCAGCGTCACACGGTCCAGACTCGAAACCCGCCGGTTCATGGGCGGATCCGAAGAAAGACCGGTTTCAATCGCAAAAATTTCCGGCACAAGCTCCTCAAAGCATTCTTCCAGAGAGTCAAATCCGGATTTTGATCCCAATACCGAAAACCAGGGTGTCCATAAATGTGCGGGAATGAGAAATGACTCATCCGATGTCTCAAGAAGAATTTTCAGAAGTATCTTTGCATCCAAGCCCAGTATGGGTCTGCCGTCGGATCGGATATTTCCGATGACTTCCATCTTTGAATTGAAACGGCTTGCGGTTTCAAAATCCGGTACAAAAATCAGGTGGTGGTTTTTTCGGGTTTTGCCGTTCTTCTTATAGATATTGCTGATTTCGCATTGCAGTATAAACCGGACATCCCCGCGGCAGGACAGCGGAACAAGTTTATCACATTCTGCGGCAATTTCCGGTCTCAGCCTGAAAAGACCCGGCTCCGCGGGAATCAGTTTTTCCTGTATTTCGGAAAACCATCCGGGATGAGTGAAATCGCCGGTTCCCACAAGGGTGATGCCTTTTAAACACGCGGATATGAAGAGGTTTTCAAGATCAAGATTCTTGGCAGTGGCTCTTGAAAATCGGGAGTGAACGTGCAGGTCTGCTATGAATTTCATATTATTTATGAGTTACGCAGTTGCATGATTTTTAACCGCCAATGGACGCTGATAAACGCTGATGAATCAGAAAAATAAATTCAAGTGCGTAAGTCCTAATTATTATTGAGAAGTGAGAAGTGAAGAGTGAGAATTGAAATAATATTTCTCAATTCTCAATTCTCAATTCTCAATTCTCTCACTTCGCTCACTTCGCTTTGATAACCTTGCCCGCCTTGATGCAACTGGTACAGACCGACATCCGTCTGACCCTTCCGTTATACATTGTGCGAACCGTCTGAAGGTTCGGATAAAAACGGCGTTTGGTCACATTGTGGGCATGACTCACATTGCTGCCCACCCGCGGTCTTTTTCCGCACATCTCACATATTCTGGACATGATAATTCTCCTTTTCTATAAAAAAACAGGGCAGGTCATTGCCCGCCCTTTGTCTGCTTTGTTGTAATTATAAACCCGCTTTACTGAAAAGAAATTACAAAGCGGGTTGCAAACCCGCTTTACTGCAAAAAAGTTGTAAAGCGGGTTTCAAACCCGCTTTACTGCAAAAAAATTGTAGAGCTGGTTTCAAACCCGCTTTACTGAAAAGAAATTACAAAGCGGGTTTCAAACCCGCTTTACTGCAAAAAAATTGCAGAGCGGGTTTCAAACCCGCTTTACTGCAATCACATTACTCTGCCGCACCCGCCTTTTTGCAATCAGAAATATACTTTTGGGCATTCTGACGGATTTCACGGCTTTCCCGGTCAGGCGCGTCATCGGCAATGATGGAAAGGACATTTTCAAAGCGTTTCAGTGCTGCCTTGTATTGCCTGCTTTTATAATAAAACCGTCCCACGTAGAGTTCATGTTCGGCAAGATTTTTTTTGCATTTTCTGACAGGTTCGGCTGCCTTGCCTGCATAGACATCGTCGGGAAAATCTCTGATCAGCCGGCTGAATGTATCCAGGGCTTTCCGGGCAGATGTCTGATCTCTGTCTATGGTGTCTGTCTGCTCAAAATAGCACTGCCCGATCTGATAAATAACATAAGGGACGGCTTCATTGCGCGGATGAAGATTTTCAAACTCCTCATATCCGGCAATTGCCTCCGCATATTCCTGCAGGTAATAATGGGAATCGGCTGTTTTCAGTTCGGCAAGGATTGCAAATTTGCTGAACGGATACCAGTCCTTCAGCTTTCCGAAAGATTCTATGGCGTCTTTGTAATCCTTTTTGTCAAAACAGCGCATTCCTTCGCTGGCAAGCTCTTCCTCAGACTTTTCTTTTTTCGGTTCAAACCATGCACAGCCTGCCAGCAAAGACAGCATCCATACTACGGTCAACAGTGAAAATGAAAAAAAAACTGCTCGTTTCTGCATTCCTGATCGCTCGCTTATTTTACGTTTTCGATATAATGCTCTGCCGAAAATGCTGCAATAGCGGCGTCGCCGACCGCGCTTGCAATCTGACGAAGGGGCGTAGTCCGCACATCCCCCGCGGCAAAAACTCCCGGCACGGATGTTTCCATTTTCGAATCTGCAATAATGAATCCGAACTCGTCCCGCTTCACGCTGTCTCCCAGAAAATCGGTATTCGGCAGGATACCTATCCATATAAAACAGCCGGACACGGCAAGAGACCGCGTTTCGCCGGTCTTGAGATTTCTGACGTTCACTTTTTCGACATTGCTCAGCCCCTCGATACCGGTCAGCGCGGAATCCCAGAGAATTTCTATTTTTTCATTGGACAATGCGCGTTCCTGCAATATGCCGGCTGCTCTGAGCCGGTCTCTCCGGTGGATCAGCCAGACTTTTTTCGCGAATCTGGTGAGAAAAATACTTTCCTGAACAGCCGTATCCCCTCCGCCCACTGCCACGACCTCACGTCCTTTGAAAAAAGGTCCGTCGCAGGTTGCACAGACAGACACGCCTTTGCCGTAGAAAGTCTTTTCACCGGGAATACCCAGTTTTTTCGGGGATGCTCCTGTCGCGATAATTACAGCATGAGCGGTCACTGTTTTGTCATTCAGTATGAGACTCTTGACCGGCTGAGAAAAATCCACGGAAACAATCTCGTCGCTTTCGATCTTGAGTCCGAACTGTTTTGCCTGATCCGTCATCCGCTGAATCAGATCCATGCCGCTGATCCCTTCGGGAAATCCGGGATAATTTTCAATCCAGTCCGTTACCAGAACCTGCCCTCCGGGAACCATTTTTTCGAACATAACAACATTCAGGCGCGCCCGTGCGGCATACATTCCCGCTGTAATGCCCGCGGGACCTCCGCCGATGATAACCAGATCATAATCAGCCGTTTTCATTCCTGCTCAGTCCTTAGTTTAAGTTCTTAAAGCAGACTTTTGATATCTGCTTCCAATTTGGATTTTGCAACCATGCCCGTGATCTGTTTTACGTTTTTTCCGCCTTTGAAAATAATAAGCGTAGGAATCGCCGTGATACCGAACTTTCCCGGACTTACCGGATTCTCATCTACATTGCATTTTGCAAATCTGATTTTATCGCCGAATGCCGTGGCAAGCTCCTCGATAATCGGTCCTATTGCTTTGCAGGGACCGCACCAGGGCGCCCAGAAATCCACCAGCACCGGTTTTTGGGACTTCAGCACTTCGTTATCGAATGTGGTGTCGCTTATTTCCAAAACATGTCCTGCCATGATTCTATCCTCCCTATTATAAGTGAGAAGTTAGAAGTGAGAAATAATTCCTGATTCTCACTTCTCACTTCCCAGTCTCAGTAGATCTAAAATGCCCCCGGCCGCTCCCGGCGGATTGACAAATCCGCCGGAAATGCTTGGGATTTGTCAATCCCAGGCGAGCATTTCGGGAAAGCTTTCGATCTACTGAGTCTTCATTATCGGATCGGCTTCAGTTCGACCCGGCGGTTCTGTCTCCGTCCGTCTCTGGTCTGATTAGAGAACGCAGGCTTTTTCTCGCCGTAGCCTATGGAGGAGAGACGTTCTTTCGAAATCCCTTTCTTTATGAAGTAGTCCCTTACGGCCTTGGCACGTCTGTCAGACAGGCGCTGGTTGTATCTGTCGGTTCCGATGGTGCAGGTATGACCCTGGATTTCCACATTCAGATAGGGGTTGTCATTCAGAACTCTCACCACCTCATCCAGATCTTTGTAATACTTGGATTTGATGACCGACTTGTCAAAATCAAAGAGGAGATTCTCAACAATCCAGCATCCTCTGGCGTTCACATAAGCACCCTTTGGCGTATCCGGACAGTCATCGTTTTCATCGCAGACACCGTCGCCGTCTTTATCGGAGCAAGGTCCTCTCGGTCCGGCGGGTTCAGCCGGTCTGTCAGGCTCCGGCGCAGGTCCGGGTCCCGGTCCGCTGACAACCGGCGGCGCTGCCTTGCCTCCCGGCAACTGATAAGCGCCCAGCAGCATGTTGAATTCTTCGGGGCTGTATGCAGTGGACTGTTTCCCGAACGCGAGTTTGCCTTCTTTTACTTTTACATAATTCGGGGGATCCTTCATTGCACCGGCAGCCTCCGGCGAGAGGAAGAGTTTTCCGTTTTCATTTCCGTAAGCTGTGAGGATAGTATGCAGTGTTTCCGGACTGTAAGCCGTTCCCACTTTCCCGAAAGCGACCTGTCCGTCTTTGTTGACGCTGGCATAGCCTTTTGAAACAGCCTGTACCGCACTGACGGCATCCGCGGCAAGGCTGACACCGTAAGCATTCAGAATCATGTTCAATGTTTCCGGACTGTATGCTGTCGGCTGTTTTCCGAAAACGACTTTTCCGTCTTTGACTTTCGCGTAATTTCCCGTGACCTTGTGTTCTTCCACAGCATTCATCTGCAATTCGATTGCAAACGAAGGCAGTGTGGCCGCAAGGCAGAATATCATGCCGAGCGCTATCACCATAATTTTTTTCATCTTTATTGCTCCTTCCTTAAATAATTGTCATTGATTCCAAAGTTCGGCCGTTCACAAACAGAGATACTCCTATATCATGCCAACACCTCCTTTCAATTTTTTTCATATCCAGAAGCTCACAGTCTGAAACGCTCCTGTCAGAATAAGCAGAGAATGTCATTTCATGCCTGTTTCATATAACGCGGCTGAATCAGGAGTCACGCGGTTGAGAAAAAAAACCCGGTGGGTCGGACATTCCTGTCTGACCCGCCGACTTTTGAACTGCATAACTCCTATGAATGTTAATAATACAAAAAATTCAAAACTTCAACCGGTTAATATTTTTTTCGGCGATTATGTACCGTACTTTACGATATTATGCCTGCCGATGTCAATAAAACACATCCCGCGGGGAAGACATTTACGTTTACGTCCACTTTGACGTGAACGTAAACGATTCTTCAACCCTGCAAATCAGCGGGTCCGCCTGAATTCAGCCCTCCGGTTTGCAACCCGCCCTTCCTCGGTCTTGTTGGAAGCGGAAGGTGTGGTGAGACCGTAGCCGTTCACACTCAGCCGGTTTGACGGAACTCCTCTCCTGACAAGGTATGACATCACCTCTGTTGCCCGCAGATGGGACAGTTTCATGTTATATTTTTCTGTCCAGATATTGCAGGTATGCCCGTCAATATTCACCTGAGCTTCGAGACACTCCAGCATCAGCGATGCGATTCTGTCCAAACCGTTGTAATATTCGGGTCTGATATCCCATTTGTTCAGGTCAAACAGAACCTTCATCTTGAGAGCCTCGTCAAGTTCCGCGCAGGGATTTCTTGCAGGCGGCGGAGCTGTCCTCGCAACTGCCGGAGGCAGCGGCGCAGGAGGCGGCGGAGGTTCGGCTTTGCGGCCGCGATGAAAGATATCGTCAGCCCAGTCCCGCATGATATCGGGGCGCTCCAGTCTGTCCGAGGTGATCATATATCCGCATTCGCCGACTTCGGCAATCCGCCTGAGGATATCTTCGCCGAAGGGAAGATTTCCGACAAGAGCGGTATAAATACACAGCCGGTCCCCGTAACGCTGCTTGATTCTTTTTGCCGCGTCCACCGGGTCTCCCTTATAAATTTTGCCGTCGCTGACAATGACTAAAGCCAGATAATGCCCTTTTGCCTGCTGGAAATCATCGCTGGATTTGTCAATCGCCTGAGCCAGCGGACTTTTTCCGCCTGCCCATCGGACAATCTCAATGGCTCTGGCAAAATCATCTCGCATATAGTCTGTCATGCCGTAAAGAAGAACAGTCGGGGTTGACCACGCGCCGGCTTCATATCCGTAACGTCTGAGTCCACCGAACAGGGGACGCTCGGGCGTGTTCTGATTCAGCCTTCGGACAATATCTTTGGCAATTCTGAGTTTGGGTTTCCCGGCATAAGGAATATACTTGGAACCGGATGCGTCAAGGATGACGATGAAGTCGTTCACATTCACCCGCATGTAGGTACCCATGTCCGGTCTATCCGGATTCAATATGAAAGATTCAGGGGACTGCGCTGTTTTTGACGCGGGCAGCGAGCTGCGCGATACATTTGCATTGGAACTGCCTGATGAGACGTTAAGCCCGCCCGATGTCTGAGCCTCGGATCGCTTCACCGTTTCTTTTGAAGCGCAGACAGCCATCGAAATCACCATGAATATGACAAACAAACCTTTCCAATACCTTCCTGCCATCCTGTTACCTCCTGTCAACTTATCGAATTAATATCATAAAACCTGTAATGCAGCCGATTCCTCAATATTTTTTTCTGCCTTGCCGGAAATAAAAAACGCCCTCCGGATTTTATGCTTATATTTCCATAGCCGAAAACGCGCGGAACAGGCAAGGGTTTCTTATAAAATTTTAGTGTCATAAACCGGACATCGGATTCCAAGTTTCCGAAAGAAATATTACTGTGATATTGACTGATATGCAAGAAAAAATTCGGAATACTGTTTTGTTCCGGGACCGGGTGTTGATTTGTTTTACAAATAAATCAGAATTGTTATATTTGAATTCGATCTCATCGGATGCGCTTTAATATTTTTTGCGGAGGGGTCTGACAGGAATGTCCGACCCGCCGATTTTT